>CAZKGE010000051.1:0-11330 GCA_964552065.1 uncultured Oscillospiraceae bacterium
TTTCCAAAGGGCCGCGGGCCCTTTGGCGGGGCGCAGGGGCGGCGCCCCTGCCGTTTCCTATCCGCCGCAGCGGCGTTCCCTCGTTCCCCGTTCCTCCCGTTCCCTTACACCCGTACCGCTTCCCCGCATGCGAGCAGCACGACGTACCGTTCGGCGACCGCTATGCCGGTGAGCGCGGCGAGCGCGTCGGCGTAGAGCGCGAGCTGGCGCGCGTGCTTTTGGGCGTGCACGGCGGGGCTGACGTCCGAAGGGACGCGGTCGGTCTTGTAATCGAGCAGGACCCAGCGCCCGTTTTCGACGAAGCAGCAGTCGATCACGCCCTGCAAGAGCACGGTCTCGCCGGCGGCGCCGGGGTAGAACTCCGCGGCGGGCACGCGGCGCGTAAACGGCAGCTCGCGCTCGACGCGGGAAGAAGCGCGGAGCCTCGCGTACAGCGGCGAAGCCGCAAAGCGCGCGACGCTCGAACCATCGACCGCCTCCGCCTGCTCCGGCTCGACGGCCCCGCGGGAAACAAGCGCGTCGAGCGCGCGCCGAACGTCGGTTTCCGTCTGCGCAAAGACCGGCAGCGCGGCGAGCAGCGCGTGGGTCGCGCTTCCGCGCGCCGCGGCGGATTCGGCGGCGCCGGAGATAAACGCGGGCACGTCGAACACGGCCTCGCCGCCAGACAGGCCGCCGTCGAGCCGGCTGACGGACACCTTCGCGGGCACGCCGGGCGCGGGCGCAGGCCGCGGCGCTTCGGCGAGGGACCGGCAAAGCTCGGCGGTCAGCCGCGTGTCCTCGGGCGGCAGCGCGGAGACGGATTTTTCGTCGGTGGAGAAGAGCAGTTCCTCGCGCGCGTGCAGCGTCGCGGGCAAAGCGCTGCGCGGACCCAGCACGAGCCAGGCGAGCATCGACGGGCACCTGCGCACACGCGCGGGCGACGGGGAAGTTTCGGCGTTTTCGAAAAGCGCCGCGGCGTCGTGCGCGCAGCCGGTCAGGATCAGCCGCTGCCTGGCGCGCGTCATGGCCACGTACAGCACGCGCATCTCCTCGGCAAGCCGCTCGGACTTGAGCGTGCCGGCGAGCACGCGCCGCGCGGCGGTGTCCGTCCGCACGCCCTGCGTCTCGTCGAAGAAGCGCAGCGCCGCGCCGCCGGTCGAGTGCAAAATCAGCGGCTCGCGGCTGTCGTCCGTATTGAAGCGCGTGCCGAGCAGCGAGAGCGCGACGACGGGGAACTCCAGCCCCTTGGACTTGTGCATCGAGAGGATGCGCACGACGTCCGGCGGCGCGGACTGCGCGGCGCCGACGGAGGCGTTGTTTTTGACGGTCTCCATGTGCGCAAGGAAGGCGGAAAGGTCGCGGTGCCCCGCGCGCTCGAACGCGTGCGCCTTCTCGAGGAGCGCGTCGAGGTTGGCCCTGCGCGCTTTGCCGCCGAGCTCGGCGCCGACAAAGAGCGGGAAGCCGGTCTCGTCGAAGATTTTGCGGATCAGCGCCTCGACGGACAGCCGCCGCGAGAGGGCGCGGTAGCGCGCGACGCGCGCAAGGAACGCGGCAACCTTCGCGTTTTGCTCTGCGGCGCGGAACACGCACTCGTAAAAGCCGCCCGCGCGGTCGGCGGCGCGAAGCCCGGCCAATTCCTCGGCGGTGAACCCGCCGTAGTCGGAAAGTATCGCGGACAAAAGCGGGATGTCCTGGCGGCTATTGTCGATCACGGACAAAAAATTGAGCGTGAGCACGACCTCGAGCGCGTCGAAGTACCCGCCTGCGGACTGCGCGTAGGCGGGCACGCCGGCGGCGGCCAGCGCGCGCGCGAACGTCTGCGCGTGAGTCATCCCGCGCAGCAGCACCGCGCAGTCGCCGTACCTTAGCGGCCGCGGCTTGCCGGTCGCGGGGTCTGTCACCGTCTCCGCCGCCATCAGCGATTGGATGCGCGCCGCCACGAGCCGCGCTTCGACCTCGGCGTCGAGCGCGTCCTCAAGCGCGTCGTCGTCCTGAAAAGCGCGCTCGATCAGGTGCAGCTCCGCGCCGCCGGGCGGGTAGCTTATGCCCGCGACGAGCCGCGCGCGGTCGTCATAATCCATCTCGCCGGCGCTTCTGGTCATGATGGAGGAGAAGGTGTCGTTCACGGCGTCGAGCACCTCGCGCACGGAGCGAAAATTTTTCGTCAGGTCGACGCGCGCGCCGCGCGGCCCCGCAAACGTCTCGAGCTTCTCGAGGAACAGCGTCGGCTCGGCCTGCCGGAAGCGGTAGATCGACTGCTTCACGTCGCCGACGATGAACAGGTTATCGCCCCTTGTAATGCGCGAAAGGATCGCTTCGCCGACGCGGTTCGTGTCCTGGTATTCGTCGACGGCGATGGCGATAAACTTCTCGCGGTACGCGGCGGCGATCCGCTCGTCGTCGAGGACCTTGAGCGCCATGTGCTCGAGGTCGGCGTAGTCGAGCAGGCCGCGCCGGCGTTTCTCGGCGGCAAACGCGGCGAGGTACTCGGTCACGACCGTCTCGAGCGCCGCGAGCACGTTCCCCGCGCGCAGCATCAGCGCGCGCTCGCTCTTCGCGTCGCGCCGTAAAATCTCGCGTTGGGCGCGCAGCTCGGCCTTGGCCGCCTCGCGCGGCGCGCGGACCCATTCCTTGTCCGCGTCCGACGCGCCTTTTGGAAAGCGCAGCGGCCGGTACTCCATCGAAAGCACGGCTTCGCGGTACGCGTCGTACCCGTTTTGTAAAAGCATCGCGCGGTAGCGCAACAGGTCGTCGTCGAGCACGCCGAGCACGGCGGCGTCCGCGGGCGTCAGCTTGTCGCGGACGGCGGTGAGCGCGCCCGCGTGGATGGCCAGCTCGCGCTTGCACGCGTCCGCGACGCCAAAAAGCAGCCCGTCGGCGTATTCGCGCGAGCGGTACTGGCGCACGGCGTTAGCCAGCCACTCGGCGGGGTAGGGCTGCGAGTCGAGGAACGACACGGTGGTCTCGAGCGCGGAAAGCGCGGCGCCCTCGCCGCCGAACGCCCGGTACAGCGCGGTGAGCGCCCCGCTGTTTTCCGCGCCGAGTCGGGCGAGCAGCTCGTCCCGCACGCTCGCGGAGAGGTTGGCCATCTCCATCGCGTCCGCGATGCGCGACTGCGGCGGCAGGCCGATCGTGTGGCCGTATCTGCGCAGAATGCGCGCGCAGAACGCGTCGATCGTCGAGATGTTCGCGCGGCCGACGGCGGCGGCCTCGGCAAAAAGCCGCGCGCGGGCCCGCTCGTCCAGCTCCCCGGCAGCGAGCGCGGAAAGCCTTCCCGCGATGCGCGTCTTCATCTCGGCGGCGGCCGCGCGCGTAAACGTGAGCACGAGCAGCCGCTCGACGGGCACGCCGTTTAAAACGAGCCGGCAGATGCGCTCCGTCAGCACGGCGGTCTTGCCCGCGCCGGCCGCGGCGGAAACGATCAGGTTGCCGCTTTTCTCGATCGCGGCGCTCTGCTCAGTCGTCCATCGCATGCGCGCCGCCTCCGATCGCCTCGAAAAATTCCCGCGCGCCCAGCGGCCTGACCCGCCGCGCGCGGCACGCGGGCAGCTCCGGATCGAACCGGCAGCAGCCGCGGTATTCGCAGTATTCGCATTCTCCCTGCACGGGTTTTGCCGAGATGTCGCCGGACAGCATGCGTTCGGCGGAGGCGGCGGCGATGCGCCGCGATTCGGCAAGCAGCGCGCGCATGGCCTCGTCGTCGCAGACAAGGCCCGACAGGCTGCCGTCGCGGTTGCGGCGCAGGTTGTGCACGACGCGGCTCGGGCCGTCGAGACCGCGCTCCGTGCGCTCCGCAATCTCGGGATCGGCAAGCGTCAGCCCGCGCAGGCGGAACGCCCTCTCGAGCTGCGCGGCCGGGTCCTCGCCGTCGTCGGGCGGCGGCACCACGAGCGGCATGTAGTACAGGCCCGCGGCGCGTCCGCCCGCCGCCTCCACGGCCGCGAGGTAGAGCGGAAGCTGCAGAGCAAGGCCGCTTGCGATCGCGGCAAAGTCGAATTTGCGGCCGAACGTCTTGTAGTCGACGACGCGCATGGCGGGGACGGGACCGCCCGCCGAAGCGTCGATGCGGTCGATCACGCCGGAGAGAAGCGCGCCGCGGCCGCCAAACAGCATAAGCGGGATCGGAGGAAACGCTTCGCTCTCGCCGAAGCGCACCTCCGCGCCGAGCGGGGTAAACGCGCCCGCGCCAAGATGCGCCGTGAGCGCGCGCGCGCTCTGCTTTGCGCACTCCACAATCAGAAACAGCGACGCGCGCTGCCGTTCGTCCTCGGCCAGAAAACCCCCGTTGTGCGCGGCGAGCACGCGCGGCAGCACCTCGTCCATCACGCGGTCGGCGTCGGCGGCGGTCATGGCGGAAAAGTCCAGTTGTCCGGCCAGGCAGGCCTTCAAAAATTCCTCGAGCGCGTCGTGGTAGAACGTGCCGAGATCGGACACCTTCTCGCGGTACGCGGGCCGCTCCTTCGCGGCGAGGCCGTGCGCGGCAAAGTGCCGGAACGGGCAGGCGTTGAACTGCTCGAGCCGCGACGCGCTCATGCTTAGCTTCCGGCCGTACAGAAGCGAAGCCAGCGCGGCGGGGAGCGCCGGCGGCGACGGGTCGTTTTCGGAAGCAATCCGCATGCGCGCGGTTTTTTGTGCCGTTTCGGGCAGCGCGGACAGCGCGGCAAAAAGCGACGGCAGCGCGGCCGGAGCTTCGCCGTCCGTTTTCCACTTTGATAATTGTGCGGACAAAGCGTTCAGCGCGGCGGGCACGCTCCGCGGCGGATCGGCCGCCCCCGAGATGTCGTCGGCCTGCCTGCACAGCGGAAACAGGGCAAGCAGCCGGCCCGCGAGCGCGGAGGCGGCGAGCTCCTCGCCGTTCTGCGTGCGGGAGAAGCTGACGGTCACGCTGTCGTGCGCGCGCGAGAACGCGCCGTAGAGATTTAAGCGGTCGACGGCGGCGTCGAACGACGAGCCCTTCCAGACCGACAGCCCGCCCTCGGACAGAAGCGAAAGCTCCGCGTCGTCGAGCAGCGCGTCGTCCGGGAACTCGCGCGGTAGCAGCCCCTCGTTGCAGCCGAGCACGAACAGGTGCAGCACCGGCCTTGTCCGCGTGCGGTCGCAGTCGCCGACGAGGACGCTGTCGCTTGCCGCGGGCACGGCGCCGATCTCGCCGCCCGCCATGCCCTCCTCGACGATCGAGACGAACTGCTCGCGGTCCATGCGCACATCGCCCATCACCGCGTCGAGCTGCGAAAATAGCGCCATCAGCGCGTTCCAAACCTGCGCGCCCGTCTCCATGGCGCGGATGTCGCCTTCGCGCCGCAGCGCGTCCACGTCGGCTCGCAGCGTCTCGTCGACGCGATTTGCCGCTAAAAACGCGTACGCCGCGCGCGCCTTCTGCGACGCAGTAGGCGCGGCAAGGCCGGCGCGGAGCGGCGCAAGTGCGGCAATCAGCGTTGCGCGCGCGCGTTCCGCGCCTTCGGGGACCTCGCCGCGCAAAAACGGCTTTCCAAGCTGGCCGGGCTTTATGCCGCAGCGCAGGATATAGTTTTCGAACAGTTCCGCTTCGTCGGCGGAGATCGGCAGAAAGCCGGACTTGACGGCGGCGAGCGCGTCGGCCATGGGCCCGCCCGAAGCCGCGCGCAGCGACGCGACAAGGAAGCGGCTGCACGCGTGGTCGCGCAGCCGGTCGCGCCGGTCGAGGAAGGCGGGCACGCCGCGCTTTTCGAGCGCACAGAGCAGCGGCTCGGCGTACGCGTCCATGTCCGCAAGCAGCACGGATACGTCGGAGAAGCGCGCGCCGCCCCTTTGCAGCGACAAAATCGCGTCGGCGGCGGCCTCGGCCTCGCTCTCGCGGTTGAGCGCGGAGAACAGCGTCACGCGCTCCGTTTTCTCTAAAAACGCGGGGCAGTCGGCTGAGAACAGATGCTTTTCCAGGAACACGGCCTCGGCGGTGCGGCGGCTCCGCGGCTCGGAAAACGGCCTTGTCAGCACGCGGCAGCCGCAGTCCCCCGCGAGTGCGGTCAGCGAATCGAGCGCCGCGCGGTCGGGCGCGAACACGTCCTCGTCCGGGTTCTCCGCGTCGACGCGCAGCGCGAGCGCGACCGAGGGACAGCAGGCAAACATCGCCTTCGTCAGCGCGTAGACGGTGCGCTTTGCGCCCTCGAAGCCGTCGACATAGACGGGCAGCCCCGCCGCAAACGACGACGGAAACAGCGCGACCGCCGCGTTGAGCGCGTCCTCGGCGGTCAGATAGCGCTCGGCAAGGTACGCGTCGGTCTCGCGGTATAAGATCGCGAGGTCGCAAAGTTTTTCGTACAATAGCGTGTCGCGGCCGAGTTTTTCCGCCGCCTGCTCCAGCGCGTCGGGCGCGATCCCCTCGCCCTTGAACCGCGCGATGATCTGCGCGACCCCGTCGGCAAAGCCCGGCTGCCGCGCGACGGCGGAAAACGCGGAAAGACTGCCCGCGCTGCGGTAGGCCGCGCGCCGCACGATCATCGCCAGCCCCTGCCGGTTCAAAAAAGGCTTCGTGCGCCCGGCGAGCGAGAGGATGCGCTCGGCGAGACGTTCGAAGCTCAGCACCTGCACGCCGACAAGGCCGCCGAAGCGCTCCGTCAGCCGCCGTTCCGTCTCGAACGTGAACTGCTCCGGCACGAGCAGGAGCGCGCGCTCGCCGGCAAAAAGGTGCCGCCCAAGCCGCTCGGTGATCCACTCGCTCTTGCCGGTGTCGGCGCGGCCGAACAGGAACAGCACTTCCGCGGGCAATTTAAAACGCCTCCCTGTGCAGCGGGTCGTAGCGCAGGTTTCCGCGCTCGCTGCGGCTTTCGTACAGCACGAGGCTGCTTGCGGTGAACGTCTCTTTGCGCACCGCGATGGGGAACGTGTCGCCGGCAAGCGCGCGGCCGAGCGTGATGTGCGGGACGAACTTGCCCTGGCCGCGGCCAAAGCCCTCGTCCCGCAGCGCGCCCTCGAGCATTTCATAGAGCCGCAGCAGCTCGCCGCCCGTGAGGTCCTCGACGGATACGAAGCCCGTGTGTCCCGTGCCGCCGGGGAAGAAGCCGTATTGGTCCAGCCGCAGCGGGATGGGCCGCGCGCCGATGACCGCCGCGCGCATGCCGCGCGCCGCGCCGTTTAAATCGTTGCTTTCGCCGATGAACTTCATCGTGACGTGGTAGTTTCCCTCCGGCACGAACCGGCCGGTCGCGCCGCCTTTTTCCAATTGCGCGCGCGCCTGGCTCAGCGCGCGCACGACGGCCGCCGGCACGGGGATGGCGATAAACAGCCGCACAAGGCCGCCCCCCTTTTTTGAATATGCGGGATTTCATTCATTCTATCGCATTGTGCGCTCCGGGGCAAGGATGCGCGCTTTTTATGCGCGCCTTCTCCAAAACTTGACAGGCCGTCCTGCATGTCTGTGAACGGGCCGTTGCCAATTCTTGAATAAATCCGCCGCGCGCGTATGCAGCCTATGCATGCGGGTTTTCCACAGCCGGACCGCGAAGTTATCCACATTGTCCACCGGGTTATCCACAATTCGGGGGTTTTTGGGCGTTCGTTCGTGTGCATAACCTTTTTGCGTCGACAAATAAATACGCATAATACCGCATTACTACAATTTCATGCGGCATTATGCGTTTTCAATGGCGAAAGCTGCGGTGCAGGAGTGGGACAAGTTTCCTGCAGGCGGCCTGCCAAAGAGCGAAAGCCAGCTTCGCGCCGGGGCTGAATGAAGCGCCTAGACGGCCTGCTCGCGGCTCTGGTTTTCCATGATCAGCTTGTCCGCCACGAGCGCGATGAACTCGCCGTTGGTCGGCTTGTCGTTCTTGCCGTAGATGTTGAAGCCGAACAATTGATTGAGGTTCTCAATCTTGCCGCGCGTCCAGGCGACCTCTATGGCGTGCCGGATGGCGCGCTCGACCTTGGAGGCCGAGGTCGAAAACCGCTTGGCGATGCCGGGGTAGAGCTCCTTGGTGATGCGGTTGATGAGCTGCGGGTTATAGTAGACCATGCGGATGCCCTCGCGCAGGTAGTGGTAGCCCTTGATGTGCGCGGGGATACCGGCGACGAGGAACACGGACGTGATCTTCTCGTCGAGCGAGCGCGGGGGCTGCGCGTACTGCATCACGCCGCTCTGCGGGGGCTCCTGGGAGACGGTTTCGAGCGCGCGCTTGAGGAGCGCGTCGGGCTCGACGGGCTTGACCATGAAGTACCGCGCGCCGAGCGCGCAGCAGCGGCGCACCATGCTCTCGTTGCGCATGGCCGACACGATGATGACCGAGGGCTGCGAATCGGGGCAGACGTGCTTGAGCTGCTCGAGTACGCCGAGGCCGTCGACGTTGGGCATGATGAGGTCGAGCAGCAAAATATCGTATCTGCCGCTCTTGAGCTTGTCCAGCGCCTCGCGGCCGTCGGGCGCGATATCGGCGGACAGCACATGCTCGCTCGAGGCAAAATGGGCACGGATCGACTCCGCGAAGCTCAGGTTGTCATCCACGATCAAGACCCGAAATTTTGACATGTTCAAACCCCCCATAACGAAAAATTGTTGTTGCATACAAATTGTAACAAGGTCTTTTTCGCAGCGGTAGGGGTGGAATCGGACTGGTTTTGTCGAGGGGCACGCGAAGATTGGTGAACGCTCGGGAAAAGAAAAAAAGCCCTATTTTTCGCTATTTTTACGCACGATGTCGGCGCCTACGGCAGCGAGCTTTCTGTCGAGATATTCGTATCCCCTGTCGATGTAATGGATGTTATGCACGTTCGTCGTACCGGAAGCCGAAAGCGCCGCAACGATCAGCGACGCCCCCGCGCGCAGGTCCGTCGCGGTGATGTCCGCGCTTTTTAGCTGGTTGATGCCCTTGACGCGCGCCACGCGCTCGTGCACGCTGATGCTCGCGCCCATGCGGCGCAGCTCCCTTACGTGGTTCATGCGGTTCTCGAATATGTTCTCCGTAATCGTCGAGACGCCGGACGCGGCGGCAAGGTACGCCATCATCGGCTGCTGCAGGTCGGTGGGAAAGCCGGGGTAGGGCAGGGTCCTGACGTTGACGGGCCGGGGCCTGTCGTCCTGCACGATGCGGATGTAGAAGTCGCGCCCGTCGTCGCCGTCGTAGACGCGCGCGCCGCTCTCCATCAGCTTTGCGGACACGGCCTCCATGTGCGTCGGGATGACGTTCTTGATCACGACGTCGCCGCGCGTGGCGGCGGCGGCGATCATGAACGTGCCGGTCTCGATCTGGTCGGGGATGACGGCGTAGCCGCAGCCGTGGAGCTTCTCGCGGCCCGTGATGCGGATCGTATCGGTGCCGGCGCCCTTGACGGAGGCGCCCATCATGTTGAGGAAGTTGGCCACGTCGACGACGTGCGGCTCCTTGGCCACGTTCTGCAATATCGTCTGGCCCTCGGCGCGCACCGCGGCGAGCATGACGTTGATCGTGGCGCCGACGGAGACGACGTCGAAGAAGACCTCCGCGCCGGTGAGCTTCTTTGCCGTGGCGTGCAGCATGCTGCCGTCGATTTTGACGGTCGCTCCGAGCGCTTCCATGCCCTTGATGTGCTGGTCGATGGGCCGCGCGCCGATCACGCAGCCGCCGGGCAGCGCGAGGTGCACCTCGTGATAGCGGCCGAGCATGGAGCCGAGCAGATAATACGACGCGCGCATCTCACTGCAGCGCGCGCTCGTTGCGTTGAGCGACGTGATCGCGGAGGGGTCGATCGTCATGCAGTCGCCGTCGGTGAAGTCGACGCGCGCGCCGAGCTCCCCGAGGATCAGCTTGAGCGTATGCACGTCCTCGATATGCGGGAGGTTTTCGAGCACGCAGGCCTCTCCCGCAAGCACCGCAGCCGGTATGATGGCGACGGCCGCGTTCTTCGCGCCGCTGATGGTGACGGTGCCCTCGAGCCGTTTGCCGCCGTTGATCGCGTACCACTCTTTTTGCATACAGCTACCAGTTTATCCTAAGCGCGCGGGTTCGTCAAGGCGCAGCGCCGCCGTTTGCGCGGCGCCGCGGCCGCAAAAAAGGCGGAAAAAAAGGGGGCCATGCCCATAAAAAAACGCGGCCTACGCAAGGTAATACAGCGGATTGTAGGGCACGCCGTCGATGAGCAGTTCGTAGTGCAGCCGCGGCTTTTTGCCGGAGGTTTCGGACTCGGCGAGCTTGCCGAGCGCGTCGCCGGCGAACACGCGCTGGTTTAATTCGAGCGCAACGTCGGCAAGATGCGTAATCCTCGACACGAAGCCGTCGCCGTGGTCGATGTCGACGACGAAGCCGTACTCGCCGCGCTCCCCGCAGTAGATCACGACGCCCTCGCCGGGCGCGGTCACCTTGGTGCCGGCCTTGTTCTCAATCTCGATGCCCGAGCACATGTTGCCGCCGTCGACGCCGAAGTAAGAGACCACGGAGCCGCGCATCGGGTAGGAGAGCTTGAGGCCCCCTAAGTCCTTGCCCTTTTTGCCGGCGTCCTTTTCGCTGTTTTTGTCGCGCAGCGAGCCGTTCTCGACGATCATCGCGCGCGCCTCGACGGCGACCTCGGTGCGCGGCGTGCCGGTGTTGACCGGCTCGTCGCCGATGTAGGTCAGCTCCGTGTAGGTGACGGTCAGCGCGCCCGCGCCCAGCTGCGTAAGTTTGCGGCAGCCCTTGTAGAGCGCGGCCGACGTACCCGCCGTGGGCGTGACCGCGCCGGTGCTGAACGTACGCCGCATTGTTTTGACCGTGACGGGCACGAGAAGCGGCTCGGAAAAGAGCAGGTTGAATGCGGTGTCAAAGTCATAGAAAGGCGCGGTGCCCGTCGCGGGCACGATACGGATGTCGCAGTCGTAAGAGGCGGACACAAAGTGCTCGCCCTCGGGGGCCGACGCGCAGACGTTCAGGTATTTTTTCAGCAGCGCCTCCGCCTCCGGCTGGTTGGATACGGCCACGGCCGCGCGGCCGTCGACGAATATGTCGACCGCGCCGTCGGGCATGACGGCGGGCGAGGGCGAGGGCCCGGCCGCCTCGCCGAAGTCGACGACGTCGATTTCGGCGGGGACGAACGCCACCTGGGCGGGCCGGCCGTCCTCGGCGATTTTCCTGCGGCCGCCCTCGTAGTCCGAGAACGCCGCGTAGATGCACACGCCGATAAGCGCCGCGGCCGCGGCGAGGATTAAGAACCTGGTCAGCAGCGTTTTATTCATGATAAACCTCCCGGATAAACCGCGTTACCCGACCTCGACGCACGACGCGATGCAGTAGCCGGTCGTGCCGTTGTAGGTGACGAAGCACCAGCCGTTCGCCGTGCTGTGCACGGTCACGACGGCGCCGCGCTCCATCGTCGCGAGCACGCGCGAGGAGGAGTCGACCGCGGGAGCGGTGCGCAGATTCAGCAGCGCGGTG
>CAZKGE010000052.1:0-11324 GCA_964552065.1 uncultured Oscillospiraceae bacterium
GAATTTAAAGCCCTTTTCGTAGTCGAATTTGTCGACCGCCTTGATCAGGCCGAGGTTGCCCTCCTGAATCAGGTCGAGGAACAGCATACCGCGGCCAACGTAGCGCTTTGCGATCGAGACGACGAGCCTTAGGTTCGCCTCGGCGAGCTGGTGCTTGGCCTCCGGGTCCCCCTCCGCCATGCGCCTGGCGATGTCGACCTCCTCGTTTGCGGTAAGAAGCGGCACCTTGCCGATCTCCTTCAAGTACATGCTCACCGGGTCGTCGATGTTGACGCCCTCGGTCGAGGCGAGCACCGTCTCGATCTCGGCGATCTCCTCGTTGATGTCCTCGGGGATCTCGACCTCCTCGACGACGTCGATGTTCAGCTCCTCGATATGGTCATAGATCTTCTCGATCTGCTCCTGATCGAGCTCGAGCTCCTCCAGCGCGTCCATGATCTCCTTGTAGGTCAGGATGCCCTTCGACTTGCCCTGCTCGAGAAGCTCGTTGATCTTTTGAATCCGCGGTTCCTTCTGCTGCTGCTCTTCCACGGTTCTTGCTCCTTTCGTCACTGTTCCTGCCGGCTCCGTAGTTCCGTATATCGGTTTAAAAGCGATTCGCGCTCGGCCTTGTCCAGATTCCCGGCGTCTAAACGCGAACGCACCTCTTTTTTCTCCTGCTCCAGATCGTATTTGCGCATGCGCCGCAAACAGTCGCCCGCGGCGGCGGCCGGATCGGCGCAGTGCGCGTCCTCGCGCAGCAAGCCGACAAGCGGGCCGGTGTCCATGCTCTGCCCAAGGTCGGCCAGGATCGCCGCCGCCGAGGGGGTCTCGTCCACCGCGTACGCGGAGATGACGCGCATGGCAAACTCGCGCTGCGCGTCCGCCGTTAATAGCTCGAGCGCGCCGCCCTCGACCGCCGCGGCGGTCCCCTCCTTGGACTGGAGCATGACCGCGAGCAGCGCCGTCTCCCAGCGCAGCCGCTCCGTCTCGGCGGGCTTGAACGGGTTGTCGCGCGGGTTAACGCGGACATCCTGCGCGCGCGGGCTCGAAACGCCCGGCGCTTTCCCCTGCGAGCCGCGCACGCGCACCTGATCGCGCAGCGCGTCGGGCGGGTAGCCCGTCAGGCGCGCAAGGCGCTCGATGTGCCGGTCGCGCTCGATCGGCTCGATCGAGCCGATGAACGCGCAGGCCTGCTTGGCGAAGCGCTCGCGCTCGTTCTCGTTGTCCAGCGAAAACGCGCGCGCCATGTTCTCGAGCTTGAACGCGTTGAGCGACAGCGCCGCCTCTTTCAGCGCGTCGAACGCCTCTCGGCCACGCTCGCGGACAAACTCGTCCGGGTCCAGCCCGTCCGGGAACACGATCACGCGCACGTCCAACCCTTCGCCGCTTAGGATGTCCAGCCCGCGCAGCATGGCGTTCTGGCCGGCCGCGTCGCCGTCGTACGCGATGTACACGCGCTCGACATAGCGCTTAAGCAGCCGCGCCTGCTGCACGGTCAGCGCCGTGCCGAGGCTTGCGACCGCGTTCGTCACGCCCGCCTCGAACAGGCCGATCACGTCCATGTAGCCCTCGACCATGACGAGGTCGTCGAGCTTCTTGCCCTTCTGCAAATTCAGCCCGTAGAGGTTGTTGCGCTTATTGTACAAAACCGTGTCGCCGGTGTTGATGTACTTGGGGGTCCCGCTGTCGATCACGCGCGCGCCAAAGCCCAGCACGCGGCCGTTTGTGCCGATGATTGGGAACATCACGCGGCCGCGGAACGCGTCGTAGACGGAGTCCCGCTGCGCGTTCCTGATCGCAAGTCCCGCGTCGAGCAGCTCCTGCTCCGTAAAGCCCTGCGCCGCGAGGTGATTCTTGAGCGCGTCCCACGAATCCTGCGAAAAGCCGATGCCGAAGCGCTTGACCGACTCGGCCGACAGCTTCCGCGTCGCGAGGTACTGCCGCCCCATTAGCCCGCGCTCGCCGAGCAGCGTCTCCATATAGAAGCGCGCCGCGAGCTTGAGCGCCTGATACAGCCGCTCTCGGTACGCGCGGTCCCTTTGCAGCGCGACGTCGTCGACGTCCTCCGGCATCTCCATGCCGGCGCGCTCGGCCAGAAGCCGCACAGCCTCCGGAAACGCAAGCCGCTCGGCCTGCATCACGAACTGGATCACGGACCCGCCCGCGTGGCAGCCGAAGCAATAGAACAGCTGCTTGTCCGGCGAGACGGAGAACGACGGCGTCTTTTCGCCGTGCAGCGGGCACAGCCCCCACAGCCTGCGGCCCTTGGGCTTGAGCGCGGTATAGGTCGAGATGACGGACACGATGTCGTTTTTTGTCAGCAGCTCGGCAAGCCAGGCGTCCGGAAAAGCCACATCGTCACCGTCCTTTCAAAACACCCTCTTGTTTATTCGACGCGTTTCGCGGTTTTCCTGCCTAATTCCAGCTTTTTGGCACAAACAATCGTTCGTACTCGTGAATCGCGAAATTATCCGTCATGCCGGCGATGTAATCCGCCACGACGCGCTCCGCGCCGTCCTGCTCCACGTTCCGGCGGTAATCCGCCGGCAGCACGTCAAGGTTTCCCATATAATACTGGAACAATTCCTCCACGACGCGCTTGGCCTTGCCCTCCTCGCTCTTGGCGAGCGGGTTGTAGTACACGCGCTCGAACATAAAGTCCCGCAGCAGCTCGAACTGCCCGCGTATAGGGTCCGACATGTTCAGCGCGGGCTTGCCGAAGCTCTCGCGCACGACGTCGATGATGAGCGCGTTGATGCGGCCGCCGTGCGTGCTCCCGAGCGTTTCGACGCAGCTCTTGGGCAGGTCGCTTTCGTCCAGCACGCCGGCGCGGATGGCGTCGTCGATGTCGTGGTTGACATACGCGATGCGGTCCGACAGCGAGACCACACGGCCTTCGAGCGTAATAGGGCTGCCGCTCTTTTTATGGTTGACGATGCCGTCGCGCACCTCGAACGTCAGGTTGAGCCCCGCGCCGTCGAGCTCGAGCTTCTCGACCACGCGCAGGCTCTGCAGATTGTGCTCAAAGCCCCCCGGCACGAGCCCGTCGAGCACGTCCTCGCCGGAGTGCCCGAACGGCGTATGTCCGAGGTCGTGCCCGAGCGAGATCGCCTCCGTCAGGTCCTCGTTGAGCCGCAGCGCGCGCGAAATCGTGCGCGCAATCTGCGAGACCTCGAGCGTGTGCGTCAGCCTGGTTCGGTAATGGTCGCCCTGCGGCGAGAGGAACACCTGCGTCTTGTGCTTGAGGCGCCGGAACGACTTGCAGTGCAGGATGCGGTCGCGGTCGCGGATGAACGCCGTACGGATCGGGCACGGCGGCACGAATATCACGCGGCCGCGCGTGTCCGTCACGCGCATGGCGTAGGGGGACAGCGTCGCGTCCTGCAGCGCCTCGTAGTATTCGCGCGGGCACTCGGTCGAATCCATGCCGTTTTTCACCTCGCTGTCGTTTATACTTGTCATGGTACTAAATTCACCATTTTTCAGAAAATTCCTTTGTTTCCCAAAAGAAAAGGCGCCCCACAAGCTCGTGGGGCGCCGGCTCTCCAGGTTTTTTCTTACTCCCCGTCGTCGGGCTTATCGTCCGGACGGTTCGCATTGACGATGTCCAAGTCGATGGGCTCGTTGCAGCACGGGCAGATCAGCCCGGCGTCGGAGTCCAGCATGTCCTCGTCGAAATAGATCGTCTCGCCGCATGCGGGGCACACCACCTCAAAGAAATCGTCGTCGCCTTCCTCGCCGTCGTCCTCGAACAGGCTCTCGTCGAGTTCATCGAGCTCGTTGTAGATCTCGTCGATGCAGTCGTTGATGTCGTCAAGCGTCTCGTCCTGCTCCTCGAGCTCCTCCGCGATGGCGCCGAGCGCGTCGATGATGCCGCGCAGCAGCTTGCCCTCTTTATCGTCGTTGAGGCTCATGCCGTCGGCCAGGCCGTCGAGGTAGGCAACCTTTTCGGAAATATAGCTCATGCGCATTCCCTCTCGATCATTTGCATTCAGTATGCGTCAAACGCGCTCCATGTATTCGCCCGTGCGCGTATCGACGCGGATCCTGTCGCCTTCGTTGACGAACAGCGGAACGTTGATCTGGTAGCCCGTTTCGAGCGTCGCGGGCTTGGTCGTGCCGGTCGCGGTGTCGCCCTTGAAGCCCGGCTCGGTCGCGGTGATGGTCAGCTCGACGAAGTTCGGCGCCTCGACGGAGAACGGGCTGCCTTTAAAGAAGCGGACCTTGACGTTCTGGTTCTCGACGATGAAGTCGATGGCGTCCTCGACCTGCTCGGGGCTTAACGGCAGCTGCTCGTACGTCTCCGTGTCCATGAAGTAATACAGCCCGCCGTCGCTGTAAAGGTACTGCATCTCCTTGGTCTCGATGTGCGCGCGCGGATACTTGTCCGTCGGGTTGAACGTGCGCTCGAGCACCGCGCCCGTCATCACGTTCTTGAGCCGCGTGCGGACAAACGCCGCGCCCTTGCCGGGCTTGACGTGCTGGAAGTCCGAAATGGCCCAGACCTGCCCGTCGATCTCTACCGTAACGCCCTTGCGAAAATCGCCTGCCATCAACATAGTGCCAAAATCCTCCCGTCGCTTGCGTTTAAAAAGGTTCCCTCACCTATAGTATCACCAGCCGGCCCGACGTGGAAACGAGGTCGATATGCCCGTCCTTTTTCAAAACGCAGCAGTCCTCGATGCGCACGCCGCCGCGCCCCTCGAGATAGATGCCCGGCTCGACCGTGACGGTCATGCCCGCCTTGAGCGTGTCCGTCGACGCGGCGGAGGCCGTCGGCGCCTCGTGGATGAGCAGGCCGAACCCGTGCCCGAGCCCGTGGCCGAAGCAGTCCCCATACCCCTCGGACGCGATGTACTCGCGCGCGACGGCGTCGAGTTCCTTGCCCGTGATGCCGGGTTTGAGCGCCTCGAGGCAGCGCGTCTGCGCCTCGAGCACGATGTCGTAAACCTTCGTAAGCTCCGGATCCAACTCGCCGATGCCGAACGTACGCGTCATATCGGAATGGTAGCCGTCGACGATGCAGCCAAAGTCGACCACGACAAGGTCGCCCGCCGCCAGTTTCCGGTTGCCGGGCCGCGCGTGGCACATGGCGCCGTTGGGGCCGGAGCCCACGATCGGATCGAACGAGGGGCCCTCGCTGCCCAGCCGCGCGCAGAGATAGTTCAGCTCCGCGGCCACCTCGAGCTCGGTCATGCCGGGCTTGACGCGGTCGAGCAGCTCCGAATACGCGCGGTCCGCGATAATCTGCGCTTTTTTCAGGCTCTCGATCTCGGGCGCGGTCTTGACGGCGCGCGGCGCTGAAATTACGTCCCCGAACGGCTCCCATTTGACGCCGAGCGCACCGAGCTGCGCAAAGCGCGCGACCGTCATGTTCTCCTGTTCGTAGCCGACGGACCTGACCGCGTGCTCGTTCACTGCGGCCAAGAGCACCTCGACAGCGTTCGTGCGCGTGATCTCGCGGATCTCTACGCCTTCCGTCTCGGCCTTGGCCTGGATTAAATACCGGAAGTCCGTGAACAGAATCGCTTTTTCGCGCGTGACGAGCACGAAGCCGTCCGCGCTGGAGAAGCCGGAAAAGTAGCGGATATTCTCCGCGCCGGTCAAAAACGCCGCACTAAGGCCCGCGCCTCTGACGGCTTTTTGCAGTTTTTCCAGGCGTTTTGCGGTCATATTCGATCATTTCCCCCAATGGATAATTGTAGCATAGAACCTATGGGGCAACAAGCATTATTTGTGGTAGAGACGGTTCGTCTCATACTCCGGCTCCATCGTAAAGTTTACCCCGAGCTTCCTCAACGTATCGCTGTCCACGCGCGAGAGGATCACGCTCGAGTGCGCCTCGCAGCCGGCAAGCTTTTGCAGCTGCTCCACCGCGAGCGCGGCCGTCGGGTTCGTCGCCGCGCAGATGGCGAGCGCAAGCAGCACCTCGTCGCTGTGCAGCCTCGGGTTTCGGCTGCCAAGGTGCTTGATCTTGAGCTTCTGGATCGGCTCGATCACGATCGGCGAGATCAGGTCGATGTCGTGGTGGATGTTTGCCAGGGCCTTCAGCGCGTTGAGCAGGCCGCTCGCGGTCGCGCCCAAAAGCTGCGACGTCTTGCCCGTCACGACGCGGCCATCCGCAAGCGCGAGCGCCAGCGCCGGGTCGCCCGTCTGCTGCGCGCGATCAAGCGCCGCCTGCACGACAGGCCGGTCGGCGACCGTCACGCCGCACTTGTTCATGATGAGCTCCGTCTTGACGACCTGCTCGGCCTTGAGCAGCCCGCGCTTGGCGCCGCAGGCCACGTGGTAGTAGCGCCGGATGATCTCCTGCTTGGCCGCGCTCTGCACGATAGAGTCGTCCGAGATGCAAAAGCCCGCGGTGTTGACGCCCATGTCCGTCGGCGAGCGGTACGGCGACTTGCCGGAGATGCGCTCGAGAATCGCGCCGAGCACGGGGAACGACTCGACGTCGCGGTTATAGTTCACAGCGAGCTTGCCGTACGCCTCGAGGTGGAACGGGTCGATCATGTTCACGTCGTCGAGGTCGGTCGTTGCGGCCTCGTACGCCAGGTTGATCGGGTGCTGCAGCGGCAGGTTCCAGATCGGGAACGTCTCGAACTTAGCGTACCCCGCGCGCACGCCGCGCCGGTACTCGTGGTACAGCTGCGAGAGGCAGACCGCGAGCTTGCCCGAGCCCGGGCCGGGCGCGGTCACGACGACGAGCGGCCGCGACGTTTCGATATAGTCGTTATGGCCAAAGCCCTCGTCGCTGACGATCAGCGGCACGTTGGCCGGATACCCCGCGATCGGGTAATGCTTGTACACGCGCACGCCGAGGTGCGTAAGCCGCCGCGCGTACGCGTCCGCCGCCGCCTGGCCGCAATACCGCGTGATGACCACGCTGCCGACCAGAAGGCCCTTGCTTCGGAACGCGTCGATCAAGCGCAGCACCTCGTTGTCATACGCGATGTCGAGGTCGTTGCGCACCTTGTTGTGCTCGATGTCGCCCGCGTGGATGGCCAGCACGATCTCGGCGGTATCGCTGAGCTCGTGCAGCATGTTCACCTTCGTGTCCGGCAGAAAGCCCGGCAGCACGCGCGAGGCGTGATAGTCGTCGAACAGCTTGCCGCCGAACTCCAGGTACAGCTTGTCCCCGCACTGGGCGATGCGGTCGCGGATCTTCTCGGACTGCATCCGGACGTATTTTGCGTTGTCAAAACCTGTCACACTCATGCGGCTAAGTATAGCACTCCCCTGGCCGCGTTGGCAAGAACAACCGGGGCGGTCAGAGCTGTTTTTTGAGCGCCTGGTTCAGCGTGGCAAGCGCCTTTTTCTCGATGCGCGAGACATACGAGCGCGAGATGCCAAGGATGCGCGCCACTTCGCGCTGCGCCATGCAGTATCCGCCGACAAGGCCGTAGCGCAGCACGACCACCTTGCGCTCGCGCTCGGTCAGGACGTTATCGAGGATGTTGCGCACAAGCTCGGACTCCATGCGGCTCTGCACCTCGTCGACGATCATGTCCGGGTCGGAGCCGAGGATGTCGGAGAACGAGACGTCGTTGCCGTCGGTGTCGACGCCGATTGCCTCGTGAATCGATACCTCCAGCACCTGCTTCCGTTCCTGCCGGATGCTCATAAGGATCTCGTTTTCGATGCAGCGGCTCGCGTACGACGAGAGCGGCACGCCCTTCTTCAGGTCGTACGTGGACACCGCCTTGATGAGCCCGATCGTGCCGATCGAGATGATATCATCCGCGTCGCGGCCCGCCTTGGCGTACTTCTTGGCGATGTGCGCGACGAGCCTTAGATTGTGCGTGATCAGCTTCTCGCGCGCGACGGGGTCGCCCTGCATGAGCCGCTCCAGGTATTCCGCCTCCTCGCCCGGCGAAAGCTGGCCCGGAAACGTATGCGCCGTTCCAACGTACGCCGCGAACAGCAGCAGATCGTGCAGGAACTCCAAAAGTGACATTGCAACTCCCCCGCCCTTTCCCTTAATGCTTATGAGCGGCGGAATTTGTCCGATGCGCGCGAAAAAAGGCGCCGCGGTGAACGCGGCGCCCGGGGTGGCGTTGGAGTGATAATATTACGGGGATGGGACGTTGAGGGCTCCGCTTCGCGGCCCACAGTTCGCAATGGTCACACACGCCTCCTTGGGCCTGTGCTCCCTTGCTCACTGGGCCTACGCCTCGCTTCATCCGCCATAAGCGGCGCTCGGCTGCGGCCCCATCAAACTCCTGCCAAAGGGCCGATGGCCTTTTGGAAACCCGCAGGAACGGGCGCGAAACCTGGTGTCCGGCAGAAAGGGTTCCAAGGGCCTTCGGTCCTTGGTAGGGGTTTGGGGGCAAAGCCCCCAATCGTTCCCCCTCTTTTGCTTCTTTTCTTTAAGAAAAGAAGCGGGGTGCAGGGGCAGCGCCCCAGCAAACGCCCCCCCCGTCCCCCTACCTACTTCCAGTACTGCTGGTATTCCTTGACGTTGGCCTGGTGCTCCTCATACGTCTTGCTGAATATCAGCTCGTTGCTCACGGCGGGGTTGCCGTTGCAGAAGTAGAGATAGCCCTCGGAGACGTAGCCCTCGTTCGGGTACAGCGCCGCGACGATCGCCGCCTTGCCGGGGTTGCTGACCGGGCCGACCGGCAGCCCTTTGTGCAGGTACGTGTTGTACGGCGAGTCCAGCGCCAGCTCCGCGTCCGTGAACGTGTACTTGTTGAGCTTGAGCGCGTAGCTTAAGCTCGCGCACGACTGCAAAGCCATGTCCGACTGAATCCTGTTGTGGAACACGGCCGACACGCGCGCAAAGTCGCCGTCCGCCTGCGCCTCGCGCTCGATCAGCGACGCGAGCGTGATCACCTGGTCCATCGACAGGCCGAGCTCGCCGGCGCGCGCGGCGTAGTCGTCGAGATAGATCTCGTTGAAGCGGTTGAGCATCTTGATCAGGATCGTGTCGATCGTCGAATCCACGTACACCTCGTAGGTGTCCGGGAACAGATACCCTTCCAATGCGTAGTCGCGCTTCTTGTCGCTGCCGGAATGAAGGACGCTCGCGACGAACTCAAAGTTTGTAAACGCCTCGCCCGTCTTGCACGCGGCTAAAAACGGCGCGGTGTCGCTGATCAGACCCTTCTCGAGCAGCACCTTGCCGATGTCCTCGACCGTGTAGCCCTCCGGGATCGTGAACTTGACCGTCTTCTTCGGCGCGTTGCCCTCGCTGATGATGTTCACGATCTGCTTGAGCGTCATATTCTTGGACAGGACGTACGTGCCGGCCTTCATCGTGTTCGCCTTGCCGACAAAATCGACGTAAACCTTGAACACCGCGGTGCTCTGGATCAGTCCCTTCTGGTCGTAGCCGCACGCGTTGTATAAAAGCCGCGCGATCGTACTGGCCGACGCCTTGGCGGGGATGACGACCTCGATGGGCGTGGCGTCGCGCCTGTCGACCGGCTCGATATAGTTCGACAGCACGTATTTTGTCATGCCGCGCGCAATTAAAAACACGAGCAGCGCGGAGCACAGCAGCACCAGCCCCGTCCTGGAAAAGTTCCAGAGCTGCAGCAGCTTTTTCTGCGTCCGCGTCAGTTTTTTCTTTGACCGGTTCTCCATCGGCCCCTCCCCCCGCGCTTTTACGCGTCAGTCCTCCAGTGCCGACAGGTCGACGTCGATCGCTTCGGCGAGGATCCTATACACGTCGCCGAGCATGCGGTTGAGCCGAAACTCCGCGAGCAGGTAGTCCGACGCCTCCTTGTTGAGCTGCAGCACCTCGCCGATCTTCTGGAGCTTTTCGAGCGTCTCATCGTCCTTTTTGCCCGAAACCGCCGCGGCCTGCGCCTTGATCTGCAGCCGGTGGTACTCCGTTAAAAGCGACTTGGTCGTGTCGTTCTCCGTCACCTGCTCGCGCAGCTTTTTAAACGTGCGGTATTCCTCGCTCTGCTTGAGCTCTTTTGCGAGCTGGTTTGCCGTGTCGTATACCATCTCTGACCTCCCCTAGATTTCGATGATGATCGGCAGAATTACGGGCGTGCGCTTCGTCCGGTTCCTGAGAAACGACTTGAGCGCGCCGCGAATGCCGTTCTTGACGTTTGCGTACTCCGACTTGCCGACGCGCTCGAACTTGCCGGCCTCGTCGGTGAGGAGCCTGACCATGTCCGCGATGAGCTGCTCGCTCTCGCGCATGTACACAAACCCGCGCGAGATCACCTGCGGCGCGGCGAGCAGCTTGCCGTTCTCGCTGTCGATCGTGATTACAGCCGCGACCAGACCGTCCTGCGAGAGCAGCCTACGGTCCTTGAGCACGATGTCGTCGATGCCGCCCGCGCCGTCCACCATCACGCTGCCGGACGCGACGGTGCCGCTGACGCGCCCCTTCTTGACCGTGAGCTCGATCACGTCGCCGGACTTGACCACAAATACGTTCTCGGCGGGAATGCCCATCTCCTCGCCCAGTTTGCCGTGCATGTACAGATGCCGGTACTCCCCGTGCACGGGGATGAAATACTTCGGCTTGACGAGCTCGAGCATCAGCCGGAGCTCCTCCTTGCACGCGTGGCCGGACACGTGCACGTCGGCCATGCGGTCGTAGACAACATATACGCCGCGCTCGAACAGCTGATCGATCACGCGCGACACGCCGCGCTCGTTGCCGGGGATGGCCGAGGCCGATATGATTACGGTGTCGCCCTTGCCGACGTTGAGCTTGTGCGTGGACGTCGCCATGCGGAACAGCCCGCTCATCGGCTCGCCCTGGCTGCCGGTCGTAATCACGCAGATCTGGTCCGGCTTGTACTTCTCGAGCTGCTCGACGCGCACGATGCGGTCCGGCGGAATGGTGAGGTACCCGAGCTTGATGCCGATCTGGGCGACCTGCTCCATGCTGCGGCCCTGGAAGCAGATCACGCGGCCGTGCTTGATCGCGTAGTCCGACACCTGCTGGATGCGGTAGACGTTCGACGCGAACGACGCCACGATGATCCTGCCCGGCGCCGTCGCGAAGTAATGCTCGAACGTTTCGCCGATCTCCTGCTCGGACTGCGTGTAGCCCGGCCGCTCAATGTTTGTGCTGTCGGAAAGGAGCGCCAGCACCCCGCGCGAGCCGTGAAACGCGAAGCGGTTGATGTCGATGGGCTCGCCGTCGATCGGCGTGAAGTCCACTTTAAAGTCGCCCGTGTGGATGACCGTGCCGATCGGCGTGGTCACCGCGATGGCCACCGCGCCCGCGATCGAGTGCCCGGTCTTGATGAACTCGATCTTGAAGCACCCGAGCTCGAGCTTATCGCCTGGCTTGATGCAGTTGAGCTGTTTCTTTTGAATGTGCATCTCGTCGAGCTTGTGCTCGATGAGCGCGATCGTAAAGCTCGTCCCGT
>CAZKGE010000053.1:0-11286 GCA_964552065.1 uncultured Oscillospiraceae bacterium
AGGGTTTAAACTCAAAAATATCACCCGCGGGCATGGCTTTCGTCATGCCCGCTTTGGCATAGACAAGAAAAGGGGGATCAAAAATGGAATTTGACCGCGTCATTAATAACGGCCTGCTCGTCACGCCAACAGAAACGCGCAAAGCCAACGTCTGCATCAAGGACGGCAAGATCGCGGCGATCACCGAATGCGGCATGCCCGTGACCGCCGCCTGCGAGACCGACGCCGCGGGCAAATACGTGCTGCCCGGCCTGATCGACTCGCACGTGCACTCACGCGACGGCGCCTGCGGCGCGCACCACAAGGAGGACTTCTTCCATTCCTCGATGGCGGGCGCGTGCGGCGGCGTCACGACGATCCTCGAGATGCCCAACTGCAACCCGGCCGTGTACAACGTCGAACGCATGCAAGAGCTCATCGAGTGCATCACGCCCAAGGCGCACGTCGATTTCGGCGTGTGGGGCCTCTGCCTCGGCGAGCTGAACAACGACGAGCTCCCGGCGCTTGCCAATGCGGGCGTGGTGGGCTTCAAGTTCTTCTGGGGCTACGCGATCGACGCAAAGAGCTACCAGCTGATCTATAACTACAAGGAAGGCATGGAGGACGTCATCGCGCCGCTCGACCAGGGCCAGGTGTACAAGATCTTCCGGGAGGTGGCCAAAACCGGCAAGCAGGTCGCCATCCACGCCGAGAACTTCGACATCATTAAGCTCCTGACCGCCGAGGTCACGGCCACCGGCGACACGAGCTACGCGGCGATGCTGCGCGCGCGGCCGTCCGTCTCCGAGACCACGATCATCGAAACCGCCATCCTCATCGCCAAGGCGCTCGGCACGCACCTGCACATCCTGCACCTGGCCGCCGGCGACGGCGTGACGCTGATCCGCAGGGCGCAGGAGGACGGCGTGCATGTGACCGGCGAGACCTGCCCGCACTACCTCGCCTTGACCGACAGGGACGCGGAGCGCCTGGGTTCGATCATCAAGGGCTACCCGCCCGTGCGCACGCAGGCGGACCAGGACAAGCTCTGGGCGGGCCTTCTCGACGGCACGCTCTCGCACGTCTGCTCCGACCACGCGCCGCACACGCCAGAGGAAAAGAAGCTCGACCTTTGGAAGGCGCCCGCGGGCATGGCGGCGATCGAGACCATGCCGCTCGTACTGCTCGACGCGGTCAGCCGCGGCAAGCTTACGATCAACGACTTCTGCCGCGTGCTCTCCGAGGCGCCCGCGCGCATGTACGGCCTGTACCCCGAGAAGGGCTCGCTCGCCGTCGGCACGGACGCGGACCTCGTGCTCGTCGACATGGACAAGAGCTACACGTTCTCGCAGGAGAGTATGCACTCGCGCACGAAGCTCTCGCCCTACGACGGCATGCGCCTGACCGGCAGGCCCGTCGAGACCATCCTGCGCGGCAGGACGATCGCAAAGGACGGCGAGATCGTCGGCGCCCCCGGCGGCCGCTTCATCCGCCCCGTTAAATAAGGAAACCCCAAAAAACTGCGGCTTGACGGCGGCCGCGGCGCGGACTGCGCCGCGGCCGCCGCGTTTTTTAGCGGTACTTTAATGCAATTTGTCCAGCATTTTCTAAAACTATATATAAACGCAGCTTTGTATATTAAAATTCACCTATCATGCTTTTTCATGTGTTTTGCAACAATTGCATGTTGTTCCGGTTCGTATTCTGTGATAATATTAATGAGAATTTTTTGTGCGCTGGACTACAAATTCCCTTCCAAATCACGCAAATATCGACAGAACCATAAGTCAGGTACACAGCTTTTTAGGCGGAACAGCACGAGGAGGCATCGCTATATGGCATTGCTGGAAACCAAGGCCCTGTCCATCAACTTCGGCGGACTCTGGGCGGTCAGCGACGTGGATTTTTCCATCGAGCCGCGGCAGATCGTCGGCCTGATCGGCCCGAACGGCTCCGGAAAAACCACGTTTCTCAACATCGTGAGCGGCATTTACTCGGCCACGCGCGGCGAGGCGTACTTGAACGGGGAGCGCATCACAAACCTCAAGCCCTACCAGATATTTCAAAAGGGCATCTCGCGCACCTACCAGTCCAGCCGCCTCTGCTGGAACCTCTCCGTCGCGGACAACCTGCTCATGGGCACCTACACGTCCGAAAAGCACACCCTGTTCGATTCGCTGTTCCGGCCCAAAAAAGTCAATCACGAGATCTACGACTGCCTCGACCGGGGTCTCGAGATGCTCTGCTATTTTAACCCCGCGCTGGTCGGCCGCAGGTACGACCTGGCCAAGAACATCCCGCACATCGACCGCAGGCGCATCGAGATCACGCGCGCGCTGCTAAGCCACCCGAAAGTGCTCTTACTCGACGAGCCGACCGCCGGCCTCAACGACGACGAGACCATGACGATGATGGACGAGATCAAGATGATCAAGGAGAAGCTCCAGGACATCGCCATCATCATCATCGAACACGACATGAAGGTCATGGAGCGCGTGCCGGAGCGCATCGTCGTGTTCAACGCGGGTACGAAGATCGCGGAAGGGACCTATCAGGAGATCGTGAGCGACCAGAACGTGATCGACGCGTACATCGGGGGGGAGGACGAATGAGCATGGAAGAGCAAGCGAGGCTGTTAACCGTCGGCGGTCTGTACACATCCTACGGCCGCATCCCGATGCTGATGAACGTCTCCGTCGAGCTGCACGAGGGCAGCGTGTGCTGTGTGCTCGGCGCCAACGGCGCGGGCAAGAGCACGCTGGTCAAGGCGATCCTCGGTATGGTCAAGGCCGACCAGGGCAACATGCACTTTAAGGGCCATGACATCACTAATTGGCCGACGCATAAGCGGATCGCCGCGGGCATACAGGTCGCCTCCGCCGCCACCGGCACGTTTTCCAAGATGAGTGTGGAAACCAACCTCAGGCTCGGCGCGTACAACATCGACGACCCAAAGCTCCTCACAGACCGGCTCGAGGAAATCTACAGTTCGTTCCCCGTGCTCAAGGCGCGGCTCAAGCAAAAGGCCGGAACGCTGTCCGGCGGCGAGCGCACGATGCTCGCCATCGCGCGCGCTGTCATCAACAAGCCCGCGCTTTTGATCATGGACGAGCCGTCGCTCGGCCTTGCGCCGATCGTGGTCGACGAGGTGTTCCGCATCGTAAGGCGGCTCAACCAAAACGAGAAGATCTCCATCATGCTCGTCGAGCAGAACGCCAAGAAGGCGCTGTCCGTCTCGCACTTCGGCTACATCATCCAGAAGGGCCAGATCATATTCTCCGGCGACCCGGACGCGCTAAAATGCAGCGAATACCTCGAAAACCCCGTCATGTAGGCTATGCTTTGCCCTTTTTATGTAAAGGGCAAATAGCAAATAAACGAAGGAGGAAAGCAACATGAAAACAACCCGTTGGATCGCGCTCATCATGTCCCTGATGATGGTCGCCGTTCTGTTTGTCGGCTGCGCGAAGAAATCCGGACCCGAGGTGGTTACGCTCGGCTTCCTCTCCCCCATCACCGGACCGAACGCTGCGGAAGGCGCCGCGGCGCGCAACGCGTTCCAGCTCGCAATCGACCAGGCGAACGCGTCCGGCGAATACCCCTATGAGATCAAGACGATCATCATCGACGACCAGAGCGACGCCACCGTCGGCGTTGCGGGCGCGCAGAAGATCGTCGCCGACAACACCGTCGTCGCCGCGACCGGCCACTGGAACTCCGGCGTAGCCGAGGCGACCATCCCGGTGTTCAAGGAGAACGAGATCCCGTTTTTGATCTGGGGCGCGATCCGCGAGAGCCTGACCAGCGCCGAGAACTATCCGTGGGTCACGCGCTCCGCGCCGACCGACGTGCAGGAGAACGTGCCGCTCGCCAAGGCGGTGCTCGACGACATGGGCTACAAGAACGTCTTCATCGTCTCCGACGTAACCTCGTACGGCGAGGGCAACGTGTCCGCGTTCACCGCGGAGCTTGCCGCGCGCGGCATGCAGGCGCTCGGCGTCGAGAAGGTGCAGGAGGGCACGGTCGACTTCCGCGCGATCATCTCCAAGATCAAGGACACCGGCGCGGACTGCGTCTACTGGGGCGGCGTCGTGACCGAGGGCTCCATCCTCAAGCAGCAGCTCCACGAGGAGGGCGTCAACGCCCTGTTCTGCGGCATCTCCGGCAACTACTCCGACGACTTCCTCAAGATCCCGGCCGAGGCCGCCGAGAGCGCCTTGATCGTCAAGCCCGGCATCGTGCTGACCAGCACCGACGCGGGCAAGAAGTTCATCGCCGACTACGAGGCCGCGGGCTTTGCCGAGCCGGTCGGCGCCTACACCCCGTACGCCTACGAGGCGGCTTTGATCCTGCTCCAGGCGCTTACGGCCTGCGGCAGCGACGTCACGGCGGAAGCCATGCGCGACGCGATCAAGGACGGCACGTTCACGGGCATCATGGGCACGACCACGTTCAACGAGATCGGCCAGACGACGCTCGTGGCGGCCTTCCTCAACGTCGTGCAGGACGGTCAGTGGACCGTCTATGACGACTCCGAGTACGCCACCGGCGCGCGCAAGTTCCCCGGCAAATAAGCCGCGTTCCCGAGCAACCGATCCTGCGTGTCCCGCGCCCGCGGGCGCGGGACACGCAGGACTTTCCGGCCCAAAAGGGGCCTTCGCCAAACCGTCCGGGGGCTTGAGCTCCCCTGCCCGCCTCCATGATGAAAGGAGCCGTCACAGCCTATGGAAATGTTCTCAAGCCTTCTTGTCAGCGCGATTCTGATGGGATGCACGTACACGCTCGTCGCGATCGGCTACTGCCTGTTTTTCGGCGTGCTCGACGTCGTCGTGTTCTGCTGCGGCGACATCGCGATATTCGGCGGATTCTCCATCATCGGCGCGTATACGATCCTGTACTGCGCGGGCGCGATCCAGACCATGCCCGCCATCGTCGCGGTGTTCGTCATGCTCGCCATCGCCGCCGCGCTCTGCGCCGGGCTCGGGCTGATCGCGTACCATTTCTCCATCAAGCCGTTTGAAAAGTCCTCCACGCTCATGCCGCTCCTGTCGACCATCGCGCTGGGCGTCGTGATCAAGGAGGTGCTCGGCCTGATCTTCCAGCCCGTCGTCAACGGCGTCGCGGCCGGGGTGACGAAGGTAGCCGACCCCATCAGCGTCGTCGGCGGCCGGAACCCGCAGGCCATGCCCAACCTGATCGCGCTAAACGGCTCGACCGACGAGCGCAACCTCATCATCATCGCGGTCACGCTCGTGATACTGGTCGCGCTGTTCCTGTTTTTGAACAAAACGAAAATCGGCCTCTCGATGCAGGCCATTTCGCAGAATAAAGAGCTCGCGCTCATGACCGGCGTCAACGTCAAGCGGACGATTACCGCCACGTTCGTCATCGGCGGCATCCTGCTCTCCGTCGGCGGCTTTCTGCTCTCGAGCTACCAGACCATCATCCGCTTCGACGGCGGCGCGATGTACGGCAGCAAGGGCTTCTCCGCCGCCGTGGTCGGGGGCCTCAAGAACACCTGGGGCGCCGTGATCGGCGGCATGCTGCTCGGCTTCGTCGAGGTGTTCACGGCCGGATACATCCCGGGCGGCACGCAGTACCAGAACATCATCGCGTTCCTGGTCGTGATCCTGTTCATCGTGTTCCGGCCGGAAGGCATCATCGGCGAAAAATCCGTCGAGAAGGTATAGGGGGGATTTTCTTTATGAAACCGTCCTTGAAAAAGCTGAACTCCCCCTGGGCCGTCGTATTGAGCAACGTCGTCATCGCCGTGCTCGTGCGCGAGATCCTGATCGCGGAATTTGCCTTAAGCCTCGGGCTGATTGTCGCGGTCGTGATCGCCATGCTCGCGTTCGACCGCTACGGCGTCATCAACGCGCTGTTCGACGCCTACGCCGCGCAAAAGAAAGCGGCGATTCTCTCGGGCATCGCGCTCGCCATCGCCGTGCCGATCAGCCTGACGAACAACAACTACATCGGCCACATCGCCACGATGGCGGTGATCTACAGCATCGCCTGCCTGGGCCTTAACTTCCAGATGGGCTCGACCGACATGACGAACTTCGCGCCCGCGGCCTTCATGGGCATCGGCGCATACTCCGTGGCGATCTGCACGACGAAGTTCAACGCCTCGCCGTGGCTCGGGCTCGTGCTCGGCGTCGTCGTGGCCGGTGCGTTCGGCTTCCTTATCGGCCTGCCGACGCTCAAGACGAAGGGCTACTACCTCTCGCTCGTCACGATGGCCATCCAGATCGCGTTTACGCAGCTGATCTACAACCTCCCGTCCATCGGCGGCGCAAACGGCATCTCCGGCGTGCCGAAATACTCGCTGTTCGGGCTGGAGCTGTACAAGAAATATACGGTGGCCGGCATCAAATTCGCGCCGCAGATCCCCTACCTGCTGCTCTGCATCGCGATACTGGTATTCATGACCTACATCGCCATGCGCGTCTACCACTCGCGCGCAGGGCTGTCGCTCAACGCCATCGCGCAGGACGAGATCGCCGCCAACTGTCTCGGCGTGCACGTGCCGCGGCAGAAGCTGTTCGCGTTCGTGATCGGCGGCATGTTCTGCGGCCTGGCCGGCTCGCTGTTCGTCGGTCTCGACTCCTACGCCGGGCCGAGCAGCTACAACTTTTCAAAATCCCTGATGCTGATCTGCATGGTGATTCTGGGCGGCATGGACAACTCGATCGGCATCATCGTCGGCGCGTTCCTGCTCACGATCATCAGCGAGAAGCTGCGCGATTTTGCCGACTTCCAGCAGCTCGTCTACGGCCTGATCCTCGTGACCATGCTGATCGTGCGGCCCAACGGCATCATCCCCAAGCGCGTGCGCAACTACTGCGGCGTGACCGGAAGGCGCCCCATGTGCGCCGCCAAGGCTGCGGACGTTGTGGAGAAGGCGGGCGCATAACCTGCATTTGTACGGGGCTCCATGCTGCATGGCATGGAGCCTTTTTGTCCCCGGAACCCGACCATTATTCGCGTGGAAAAATAACGGTTAAAGCCCAAAAAGCGCCTGTTTATCAACGGTTTTTATGATATGCCCGCTCGGTTTAATCACGATATTTTATGGTCAAAGCACGCCGAATTTCCGTATCGCTATGGTATAATGATTTCATCAGATGCAACGTGCACTCGTATATCCAGTCATTTGTGCAAAAGGAGTGAAATACTGTTGGAGAAAACGTTTGACAGCGTCATCGGCGTCAACACGCCGCGGAGCGACGGCTTTGCCAAGGTTACCGGCACGATGCAGTACCCTTCGGACGTCATTCTTCCCGGCATGCTGTACGGCGCGGTGCTCAGGAGCCCGCACCCGCACGCCGAGATCCTCTCGATCGACAAGACGGAGGCCGAGAAGCTCGGCGCCGTCGTGCTGACGTACGAGGACATCAATCCCGTCGTGTACAACGAGCGCAGCGTGTCCGTGCCGGCGCACACCTACCGCGACCGCACGGTGCTGCCCAAGAAAGCCCGCCACGTCGGCGAGCCCATCGCCGCGGTCGCCGCGGAGACCGAGGAGCTCGCGTTTAAGGCCGTCGCGGCGCTCAAGGTGGAGTACAAGGTCCTTCCGGCCGTATACGATCCCGAGGAAGCCATGAAGGACGGCGCGCCGCAGCTGTACGAAACCATCTATTTGGGCGACGAGAAGGTCGCGATCAAGAACAACATCGGCGTCATCCGCAACATCGACGAGGGCGACTGCGACGGCGGCTTTGCGCAGGCGGACCGCATATTCGAGCGCGATTTCGAGCTCGGCCGCGTCTACCACGCGCAGCTTGAGACGAAAGGCTCGGTCTGCAAGCCGGAATCGGACGGTTCGCTGACGGTCTGGGCGACCACGCAGTCCATCCACGGCACGCGGCAGCTGCTCGGCCGCATCCTCGGCATGCCGCTGAGCAAGATCAACGTCAAAAAACTCGCGTTCGGCGGCGCGTTCGGCTCGTCGATCCAGGTCAACACGGTCGTCCCGATCTGCGCCTGCCTCGCCAGAAAGGCCAGAAGGCCCGTGAAGCTGATCTCCTCGCGCGAGGAGGACTTCTACAGCCACAACAAGTACCCGACCAAGTTCCACGTCAAGATCGGCGTGACGAACGACGCGTTGATCACGGCCGCGCACGTCACCGCGCTCGTCGACTTCGGCGCGCACCAGGTGCAGCCGCTGCCGTACCTCGGGTGCGTGGCGGGCTGGTTCGCCTCGCTGTACCGCTACGAGGGCAACATCCGTTTCAACGGCACCGCGGTCTACACGAACAAGACCCCCTGCTGCGCCATGCAGGGCTACGGCAATCCGCAGGTCAACTTCGCCGTCGAGAGCATGATTGACATCATCGCCGAGGAGATGGGCTTCTCGCCCGTCGATTTCCGGCTCAAGAATTACCGCGGCATCGGCGACGAGTTCTGGGGCCAGGGCCCGACGATCCGCTCGATCATCAAGAGCTGCGGCGTCGAGGAGAGCCTCGTCGAAGGGCGCAAGGCTTTCGACTTCGACAACAAGATCGCCCCGCAGGAAAAGACCGGCACGAAGCGCCGCGGCGTGGGCCTGGCGCGCGGATTCCACTGCTCCGGCACCGGCGGCCCCAAGGAGGGCGAGGTCATCGACTACAGCAGCTGCATGATCAAGATCAACGAGGACGGCTCGTGCGACCTCGTCACGCCCGTCACCGATCACGGCGGCGGCACCTGGGACGCGCTGCGCAAGATCGTCACCGAGGCGCTGCGCATCCCGTACGACATGGTCGGCCTCTCGCCCGCGGACACGATGAACACCGGCTACGACGTGTGTACGCACGCCACGCGCGGCGTGTACTGCGGCGGCGGCGCGGTCTACCACGTGGCCATGAAGGTCAAGGAGCGGCTTTTAGAGTTTGCGGGCCGCATGATGGACGAACATCCCTACAACCTCGAGGTCGTCATGGACCAGGACGCGCATCAGGCGCGCGTGCAGGTTAAGGGGTACCCCCAAAAGAGCATGACGGTCGGCGCCATCGCCAAGCGCGCGCAGGTCATGAGCTGGGGCACGATCCAGTACGCCGACAGCTACCGCCAGAAGAACTGCCCGCCGTGCTTTACGACGCACTTCGTCGAGGTCGAGGTCGATACCGAGACCGGCGTGATCACGGTGCCGCGCGTACTGATGTACGCGGACTGCGGCGTCGCGATGAACCCGGACCTCGTCAAGGGCCAGCTCGTCGGCTCGTTCAACCGGGGATTTAGCTACACCGTGTTTGAGAAGCTGGACCTCGACGAGAAGACGGGCGCCTACAAGAACGCCGGCCTGCTCGTGGACTACAAGACGCCGACCTCGACCGAGACGACGGCGATCAAGGACGTGACGGTGGAAATCTGCCACACCTACGAGCCCACCGGCCCGTTCGGCGCCAAGGGCATCGGCGAAGCGGCTCTGGCCAGCGTGCAGGCCGCCGTCGCCAACGCGGTCTACAACGCCATCGGCATCCGCTTTTATAAACTGCCGCTGACGCCCGAGGTCGTGCGCGCCGCGATCAAGCAAAAGGAACAGGAGGCTGGCAAATGAACACAAGATTACTGATGGCCGAATTCGACTACGTCAAGCCGAAGACGCTCTCCGAGGCGCTCGATATCCTTGCCGAAAAAAAGAACGTCAAGGTGTTCGCGGGCGGCACGGACCTCGTCGTCAAGCTCAAGGTCGGCGCGCCGGTCAATATGGACATCATGCTCGATATCAACGCGATCCCGGAGCTGTTTGGCGTAACGACCGGCGCCTCCGGCCTGACCATCCGCGCGGCCGAGAAAATCGCCGTACTCGAAAAGGACGCGGCGCTGAACAAGGACTACGCCGCGCTGTGCGAGGCGTTCCGCGCCATGGCCTCGATCTCCGTGCGCAACATGGCCACGCTCGGCGGCAACTTCTGCAACGCCTCCCCCGTCGCGGACGCGGTGGGCCCGGTGCTCTGCTACGACGGCAGCGTCACGCTCGAGAGTAAGAAGGACGGCAAGCGCTCCGTCAAGGCGGACGCGTTCTTCGTGGCCCCCGGCGTGTCCGTCATCCGCGAGGATGAGCTGCTCACCGAGATCACGCTCCCGAAACCTGCGGCCAACACGGGCGCGGCGTACCACAAGCTCGCGCGCGTCAAGTCCGACATCGCCAAGCTCAGCGTCTGCGCGGTGTTTTCCCGCGAGGGCGACAAGATCGCGTCCTGCCGCATGTCGATGGCGGCGGTCGCGGCGCGGCCCCTGCTGCTGAAGGACATCTCCGACTCGCTCGTCGGCAAGGTCATGACGCGGCAGCTTCTCGAGGAGACCGCGGCCGCGATCGCGGCGTTTATTCGCCCCATCGACGACAACCGCACAACCGCCGAATACCGCTCCGACGTAACGCGCGTGATCGCGCGCGATACGATCGGGGAAGCTTGGAAGCGCACGGGAGGTGACATCCAATGAGCATGCATGAGATTACGTTGACCGTCAACGGCACGAAGCGCACCCTTTTGGTCAAGAGCAACGAGCTGTTGCTCAACGTCCTGCGCGACCGGCTGTACCTCACCGGCGCGAAGTACGGCTGCGGCATCGCGGAGTGCGGCGCCTGCACCATTCTGCACGGCGGCAAAAGCGTGATGAGCTGCCTCATCCCCGCGGTCACGGCCGACGGCTGGGAGATCACGACGCCCGAGGGCCTCGCCGACGGCGACAAGCTGACCCCCGTCCAGCAGCAGTTCGTCGACAAGGCGGCCATCCAGTGCGGCTTCTGCACGCCGGGCATGGTCATGACGTCGACCGCGCTCCTTATGGAAAATCCCGACCCGGACGAGGACTTCGTCAAGGACTACCTGCGCGGGAACTACTGCCGCTGCACGGGATATGTCGCGATCGTCAGCGCCGTTCTCGCCGCCGCAGAACAGATGAAGGAGGAGAAGAAATGAAGAACTTTTCGTTTATCAACGCCCCGACGCTGCCCGAAGCTCTGGACGCGTTGGACCGCCTCCGCGAAAAGGCCTGGCTCGTCGCGGGCGGCACGAACGTGATGGTGTTCATCCGCTCGGGCAAGCGCAACGACCGCACGCTGGTCAATATCCGCGACATCGCCGAGCTCTCCGGCATCTCGGAGAAGGACGGCGTCGTGACGATATGCGCGGGCACGACGCTCTCGGACATCGCGAGCTCGGAGATCCTCAAAAAGAGCGCGCCCGGCCTCTACGCCGTGGCCAGCCAGTTCGCGGACCCGACCACGCGCAACAGCGCCACGATCGGCGGCAACGTCGCCAACGCCACCGCGGGCGGCGACACGATCCCCTCGCTGCTCGTGCTCGACGCCGTCGCGCA
>CAZKGE010000054.1:0-11243 GCA_964552065.1 uncultured Oscillospiraceae bacterium
TCCTCTGGTACGTGGACGCGTTCTTCCGCCGCGGCTCGTCGCAGCCCTACGCGGACGCCGCAGAGCATCTGAATCTGGATAATCTTGCCGACTACGCGCTGTTCTACATGCTCGTCTCCGCGCGCGACAACGATTTCTCCAATTCGATCCTGCTGTTCCGCAACGCCGCGGGAGACGATTTCCGGTTGACGCTGATTCCGTGGGACATGGATATGACGTTCGGCAACAGCTGGGACAGCGTGTGGACGGGCTCGCCGCTGCCGCTCTCCGAGGCGGAAACCGTGCTGCTGCCGCAGGAGATGCGCGTGCTGCTTGAGTTGGATGAGAGCGCAGCGCGCGAACGGTTGGCCGGCCGCTGGCGGAAACTGCGCGAAGGCCCGCTGTCCGACGAAGCGCTGGTCGAACGGGCGGACGCCGCGCTTTTCCTTCTCGAAACGAGCGGGGCTATCGCGCGCGAAAAGGCGCGCTGGGACAAACCCCCGGTCCAGCGCGGCGGCGACTACATGCGCTCGTATCTCGGCGCCCGCACGGCGTTCATGGACCGGTATTTTTCTTGGGCCGCGCAATAAAAGCATTCTGTTCCATATACATGGCCGGACCGCCGGGCCATCCCCGGATCCGGCTCGTGCCGAATGGCCAAATTGTGTCAAAAGTATGACGCAATTATATATTTTGTGTTGACAAACGTTCGTGGATAGTGTATAAAGTAGGGTACATTCATTGGGAAGAGGTGAGGGAAAGGGAATGGAGAATCAACTGAAGAAAAAGTATGGCCTTGCCACCGCGATCGCTATGGTCGTCGGCATTGTCATCGGCTCCGGCATCTTTTTCAAGGCCGTCAAGGTGCTGAAAGTTACCAACGGCAACATGGGCCAGTCGCTCGCCGTCGTCGGCATCGTCGGCTTCGTGATGATCATCTGCTCGTACGTGTTTTCAATTCTTGCCAACCGCTATGAAAAGGTCAACGGAATCGTGGACTACGCCGAAGCGTCGCTTGGCCGCGGCTTCGGGTACTTTGTGGCCTGGTTTATGACCACGCTGTACTACCCGATTCTGACGAGCTGCCTCGTTTGGATCTCCTCGATGTACACCTGCTCGCTGTTCGGTTTTGAGGTGGGCGGCGCGGAGCACATCGCCATCGGCGTGCTGTTCATGATCTGCATCTACGCCATGAATACGCTCTCCCCGAAGCTCGGCGGCAAGTTCCAGGTGTCCACGACCGTGATCAAGCTGATCCCGCTGTGCCTGATGGCGATCGTCGGCCTCATCGTGGGCATGATCAACGGCCTGACGGTTGACGCGTTCGCCAAGACCTCGCAGCAGGTCGCCGACAGCGTCGGCGGCGGCGGAATGATGGGCGCGATCGTCGCGTTCGCGTTCTCGTACGAGGGCTGGATCATCGCGACCTCGATCAACGCCGAGCTGCACGACTCCAAGAAGAACCTGCCGCGCGCACTGCTCGTCGGCGCGGTCATCGTCATTGTTGTCTACATGCTCTACTTCGTCGGTCTGACCGGCTCGATGAGCGTGCCGGACATGATGGCTGCGGGCGACAATCTGCCGGGCCAGGCGTTTACTTCGGTGTTCGGCTCGTTCGTGGGCAGCATCATCTACGTGTTCATCGTGATCTCGTGCCTGGGCACGGCCAACGGCCTGATGATGGGCTGCATTCGCGGTGCGTACTCAATCGCGGCGCGCGGCCAGGGCATCGCGCCCGAAACGCTCGCGCAGGTCGATCCGCGCACGGACTCGCCGACGAACTCCACCATAGTTGGCTTGCTGCTGTGCACGCTGTGGTTCTTCTACTGGCAGATTTGCTTCTGGGAGGGCGCCGTGCTGGGCAAGCTGCCGATCCCCGCGCTGATCAACTGGGAACCGGACGAGCTGCCGATCATCACGCTGTTCGGCTGCTATATCCCGATCTTTATCAGCATGATGCTCAGGCAAAAGGACCTCAAGCCGTTCCAGCGCTTTGTGGCGCCGGCGGCCGCGATCATTGCCTGCCTGTTCATGCTCTATTGCACGTATGTAGCCTACGGCATCCAGTGCCTGCATTACCTGATCGTGTTTGCGGTCATCATGCTGATTGGCGCCGCGTTCTACAAGAGAAAGAAAGCCGCGTAGTTAAACGCATCAAAAGAGGGCCGGCAACGGCCCTTTTTTTGATCCGCCATACGGGACGGGATTTGTCCTACGATTTCTTGAACACGCCGAAGAACCTGGCGAGCGGCTCGACGGACGCGTTGAGGTTGGAAATCGCCGTGTTGAGCGTCTCCACGTCGAACGCCGAGAACTGGTCCGCAGCCGCGTCCAGCTTGGAAATCGCGCTGTTGAGCGTTTCGATGTCGATGCCGTCGAGCGACGAAGCCGTCTCGCCGACGGAGGCGAACGCCGCGCTGCTGTCCTTGGCGAGCTGCTGCACGTCCGCAACCGTACCGGCCAGGTCCGACTCCTTCAGCGTGGCCGCAATCCCGTTGACCTGCGAGAGCACCGTGCGGATCGGCGGCGCGAGCAGCACAACGGCGGCGAGCAGCACAAGCGCGATGACGGCGACGCCGAAGAAGCTCATTTTCTGATACAGCAGCCGCTCCCTTTCGTGCGCGCTCTGCCGCATCAGCTCCGCGCGGATTTCGGCGAGCAGATTGTTGTTGTCCTGAATTTCGAGTCCTTCCATGCCGAACGCTCCTTTTATCTTGTTTTTGCCATCGTAACACAAATTGCCATCCTTCGACAAATTCATTATAATAGAAAGAAAACGAAAGGCAAACCTATGCTGTACGCGTATGAGTTTCCCTCGGTCACGGGCTTGATCCGCATCACGGCTAGCGACACGCACATCACGGGCATCTCCTGGATCGAGCGCGAGAAAAGCGCGGCAAATCCGGAGCTGGTGTTTCAAAAAACACCGCTGATCGCGCAGGCGGAGGCCGAACTGAACGAATACTTCGCCGGCAAACGCACCGCGTTTTCCGTGCCGCTTTTGCCGCAGGGCACGCCGTTTCAAAAGCGCGTCTGGGAGGCGCTTTGCGCCATACCGTACGGGCAAACGCGTAGCTACGCCGAGATCGCGCTGGCGGTCGGCTCTCCCAAGGGCTTCCGCGCGGTCGGCGGCGCAAACCACCACAACCCGATCGTGATCATGATCCCGTGCCACCGCGTCATCGGCGCGGACGGCAGCCTGACCGGCTTTGGCGGCGGCCTCCCGGTCAAGGAGCTGCTGCTGGGCCTCGAGCGCGAACACGCGGGGAAGGGCGCATAGATGCCGACATTCCCGTATACGGACGCGGAGCTCCTTGCGCTGCGGGAGAAGGATGCGGTGCTGGCCGATTACATCGACCGCGTCGGCCGGATAGAGCGCGAGATCGTGCCGGACCTGTTCGCCGGGCTTGTGCGGAGCATCGTGGCGCAGCAGATCTCCTCCGCGGCACTGAAGACCATCCTCATGCGCATGAGCGACTTGCTGTGCGAGTTTACACCGGAGTGCGTGCTCGCGGCCGGGCCCGAGGCGATCCAGCTCTGCGGGCTGTCGATGAAAAAGGCGGGGTATATCCACGCCGTCGCGGAGCGCGTCGCCTGCGGCAGCCTGAACCTTGCCGCGCTCAGCGGCCTGCCGGACGAGCGGGTGATCGCCTCGCTCGTCACGCTCCCCGGCATCGGCGAGTGGACGGCGGAGATGCTGCTGATATTCTCGCTCTGCCGCAGAAATGTGCTGAGCCGCAAGGACCTCGGGATCAACCGCGGCATCCGTCGGCTGTACGGGGTGGACGACGTGTCGGACGAGATGTTCAGCGCGCTTCGCGCGCGGTATTCGCCGTACGCGTCGATCGCCTCGCTGTACCTTTGGGACGCGGCCAAACCGATCTAGCGCAGTACATGCGGTTCCTGCGGCGTTCGATCCGTCAGGCGGCGGCGTTTTGACCGCCCTTCTCTTTTTGTTTGTCTTTCCGGAACTGCCGCCAGGTTAAATAGAACAGCGGAGCGGCAAGCATTTGAGCGGTCACGGAGAACAGCACAAGATGCTGCGGCGAGACATCGTACAGCAGCCCCATGATCCAGCTCCCCAGAAACCAGCACGCGCCGTATGCCGTTTCGAATATGCCAAAGCCCGTCGACCGGCTCTCTTTGGAAACGATAGACGCTACGACTGATTTGAGGATCGATTCCTGCGCGCCCATCCCGACCCCCCATAGCAGCACGCCCGCTATCACCGCGGGCAGCGAATGCAGCTGGAAAATGAAGATTGAGAATAACGCGGAAAACAGGCTCGCAGGGACGAGCGTGAGGACGCCGCGCCTGTCATACAGGCACCCGAACAGCAGGGCCGCGAACGCGTCGGCCAGCATTGCCGCGGAATAAAGCAGCGGCAGCGTATCGTCCGGCACGAGGCCCCCGCGCATGATGTGCATCGTAATCAACGGGAAGTCCGCAAAACCCAACGCAAGCAGGCTGATGCCCGCGACATACAGTAAAAATGACGCGCCAAAGCCGGAGCCGCCGACGCGTCCAAGCCCGGACGGCTCGAACTGCTCCGGGTTCGGATATTTCTTTTTTGCGACCGCAAGCGAAAGCAGTGTGGCGGCCGCGGGCAAGCCGAGCACCGCAAAGCACAGCGCATACGCGAGGATCTGATCCGCACCCCGTTTCAGCAGCAGCACAACAAACAGGATGACGGGGCCGAGAAACGCGCCGATCTGGTCCAAGAACTCCTGAATTGCGAACGATTTCCCTTCGCCGAGCTGTGCTGCGGCAAACGAGACCAGCGTGTTTTTTGAAGGCTGCCGGATCGCCTTGCCGACGCGTTCGAACACGATCAGCGCCGCAGCAAAGACCCAGCCGCGTCCGGGCGCAAGCGCGAGCGCGGGGATGGCCGTCATATTGATCGCATAGCCAACGAACGTCATTGTCCAGTACCGCTTGCTCTTGTCCGCGGCGATACCGGTGAGCAGCCGGAGCGAATGTCCGATCATCTCGCCAAGACCCGTCACAAAGCCGATCAAGGCCGCCGACGCGCCGAGCAGCGAGAGGTACGCGCCGTAAATGCTCCGCGCGCCCTCGTGGGTCATGTCCGAAAACAGGCTGACGATGCCCATCAGAAACACAAACGCCAGCGCGGGCGTGATTTTTTTCTGCAGTGCCCTCCGGTCCAGCCTTTTCATCTTTACCTCAAAACAAACGGGCTTGGGAAACGGCGTCCGGTTGCGGCTCGTCCAGCCGGAGCTGCGAAATATTATGATTCGCGCGCCGGACAATGCCGATCGTCAGCCGCGGACAGAGCGGTAAAACTGCTTCAGTTCCGCCTTGACCTGGTCTGGGAGCTCTTTCTTGGGCATGCCGCGGATCGCTCCCTCGAGCGCGTACAGCCGATGGATGCAGGCGGACGGGTCGTTCGCACGGATGCGCAGCCACGCTTCGCGGCTGCCCAACTGCCGGAGCTGTTCCGCCGTTCCGATGTCCGCCTCGATCAGCTGTTCCTCCACGACCGGGCCGATGTTCGGCAGCTTAGTAAACTCTCCCATGGGGCGGCTCCTTTCGATCGTTCAAACCAATTGCTTAAAAACGCATTGAATTGCTGTTGACGAATACGCGCGCCGACTCACGCTTCTCCCGCCGGAAGCGTTTTATTCGCGCGCGGGCAGAACCTCCAGCCAGTAGCCGTCGGGATCCTCGATAAAGTAGATTCCCATCGACGGGTTCTCAAAGCAGATGCAGCCCATCTCCTCATGGAGACTGTGCGCGGCCTCAAAATCATCGATCCGGAAGGCCAAATGAAACTCGCATTCGCCCAGATCGTACTTCTGCGGGTGCCCGGCAAGGCAGGTCAGCTCCAGCTCAAATTCCGACGCTTCGTTGCCGATATACACGGTCGTAAAACCGTCTCCCGTGATGCGCCGGCGCTCAGAAAGGCCGAACGCTCTTTGATAAAAGGAAAGCGACGCGTTCAGGTCGCCGACGTTGTAGTTCTCATGGATCATTTTGAATTTCATGATTCGATGCCTCCCGATGATTTCTCCGAATACTGCACAATGTCCCGATACTGCGGATATTCCGACAAAAACCGTTCGATCACGCCGTACTTCTTCCAATAATGCATCGGATATACGCGCTTTGCATCGACGATCGACAGGAAATAGAGCAGGCCGTCGGCGTAGTGCGCTTCCTGCCTCGGGTCAAGGGGAACAAAGGCGACGTCGATCCGTTTGCCCTTAAGCTTATCGATCTCGCGGCGATAGTTTTTACGCATCCGCCTGTTGTCGTCGTCGGGCTCGCCCTCCCAGGTCCAGTCGTTCAGGTCCCCCGCATGATAGACCGCGCCCGCGTCGGTTGCGAGCACAAAAGCCACGCCGCTGTCGGTGGAACGCAGCGTCTCCAGCCGTTCCCCGCGCGGCAGTTCGTATGCCGCGTCCGCGCAGGCCTTCAGCGCGTTCACACCGTTGGGATACTTCTTTTCGGATATGTCCTCGGCAAGTACCGCGAAGACGTCCTTCATGCCCATTGCCCGCAGCAGGGAGAATACCTCGGGGTTATAGTGGTCGCGATGGCCGTGGCTGGCGAACACGACGATGGGCTTGTCCGCGTCAAGCTGCGGAAGCTCGCCGCGGTAATAGTCGAACAGATAGTAGCTTTTGTCCGTTTCGAGCAAAAATCCGCTGTGAAAAACGTATCGCACCCGCAGATCCAAAGTTTCGGTCATGTACGGCCTCCGATGGATTCGTAAGCTTAGTATATCATCGATATTGCCCGATCAACAGCCCTTTTGCCGCGAAATCTGCGGCTGCTTCACGGCTTTTCCCGCGCGATTCAATCAAAACCCGTGTTGTTGCGCCCGATTTTTTCGGCTCCCTTGCGCGCCTAAGAGCTAAATTGTCGAGCAGCCATGCTATCCGGCACATATGCACAACCTCAAACTCTACTCTGCCGAATGCAGAGCGCAGGTTTTATCCGCGCGCGGAGTGACCGCGCGGGAAGCCTCGCAGTCACCACGGGGAATTGGGCAATACGGATCGGCGGCGCGCCGGCGGAAGAATGGTTTGCGGAGCTGCCGTACGCGGGATAAAACGGATTAGACAAAAACCGCCGGCGGCGGCAGATCGCATTCGTTGCGATGGCTGTGCCCTCCGCTTCTTTTATTCTTGCAAAAAGCGGACGCGCGCTAAGCCGCAACGTTATAAAAGTCGCTCCCCGGCCGGGAAGTGTGGGTTGAAATGGCGAGAAGACCATCGGCGAACATGGCGTGTGCAGTGCATCCCGCGCGCAAAGCGCGGACTAAAACGGCTTTCCCAAACCAAATCTGCTGTTTGCTCCTCGTCGCTTCCCGCCAAAAAAGCTTGCGCTAATTCCCGCCGCTCGCGCGCTCACTCCTTTTCAGCCGACAAAAGAGGCGGCTCAGCCTCGCCAGCCGGCAGCCGGACGGTAAAAACGCTCCCGCTTCCCAGCGTACTCTCCGCGCGGATACTCCCGCCGTGCGCCGCCGCGATGGCGGCGGCGATAGTGAGCCCGATGCCGGAACCGCCCGTTTCCCGGCTGCGCGACGCGTCCGCGCGATAGAAGCGCTCGAAGATATACGGCAGGTCCTCCTGCGGAATCCCCGCTCCGGTGTCGCGCACGGTCAGAATCGCGTCCCCGGACTCCCGGCCGGTTTCGACTGCAACGCGGCCGCCCCGCGTCGTAAACTTGAGCGCGTTCCCGAGCAGGTTGACAAGGATTTGCCCGACCTTATCGCGGTCCGCAAAGAGCCAAACCTCCGCGCCGATCAGAGTCAGAGCAACGCCCTTTTGAACAAACGCCGCCTCGAAGCCGGCCGCGACGCGCTTTGCCAGCGCGCCGAGCTCGAAGCGCTCGCGGTTTATCGCAAGGTGCTCGCCGTCGTAGCGCGAGAGCGTGCCGAGCTCGTCCACGAGCTTGCCGAGGCGCAGAACCTCCTCGCGGCAGCTGGTCAGGCGCGCCTGGCTCGGCTCCCAGATGCCGTCGAGCATGGCCTCAAGCGAGCTTTGCAGCGTGGTGAGCGGCGTGCGCAGCTCATGCGCCACGTCCGCGGTAAGCCGCTTCCGCAGCCGCTCCTGTTCGCCTAGGGACGCGGCAAGGCGATTGACCGAGCCCGTGAGCGCGACGATCTCCCGGGTGTTGGACGAGTTGGATATGCGCGCGTTATAATCGCCCGAGGCAATCCTGCCCGCCGCGTCGATCGCGCCTGCGAGTGGCCCGGAGAGGCGCTTTGCAAGGTACGCGCCGAGCAGCACGCACGCCGCAAGCGAAATCGCCGCCGCGATCAGCAGCAGACGGTTGAGGCTTACTAAAAACTGCAGGTCCGCGTCGCTGTAAAAATACGGGCCATAATAGCCGATATATACCGTTCCCGCCGGCCGCCCGCCGGAGAAGACGGGATGCTTGGTCTCGGTATAGCCGCCCTGAAAGCCGGCGTCGTAGGATTGCATATTCTCAGCCATGCTCTCAAGGATGCGCATGCACATGCCGTTGTTGTGCTCCTGCGCGTCCCATACGGCCGCGCCGCTTTCGTCCGTCACGCGCAGGATGAGCCCTTCGGTCAGGAGCCGCATGCCCGTCTCCTCGAGGGCAAGCACGTCCCAGCCTTTCGCGGCGGGCGAGTAGAGCGCGGAAACGTCCGCGACCGCGCCGTCGACTGACTGATTGAGCTTCCCGATCGTATAGCGCTCGAACTGTCTGCCCAGTATGAAGTTGGCGAACAAACCGATGAGCGCGAGCGTAAACAGCGCGACCATCAGGAACGCTAGCGTCAGCTTGGTTTTCAGGCTTACGGGCTTCATGCGCGTTCTCCACAGAAGCGATAGCCGACGCCGTGCACGGTCTGGATGTAGCGCGGGCGTTTCGCGTCGGACTCAATTTTCTGGCGAAGATTCTTCATGTGCGTATCGATCACGCGGTCGTACCCCTCAAAATCATCCGGCAGCGCGAGGCGGATCAGCTCGTTGCGCGTGTAGGTCCTGCCCGGCCGGCTGGCCAGCGTCACGAGCAGCCGGTACTCGCTCGGCGTCAGGAAAACGGCCGCACAATCGCGATAGACCGCGCGGTCCGCCGTATCGATGACGAGCGCGCCGCCGTCGAAGCGCAGCTCGTCCGCTGGCAAAGCGCCCTTGCCGACAGTCCTGCGCAGGACGGCGTTGACGCGCGCGATCGCCTGGCGCGGGCTGAACGGCTTGACGATATAATCGTCCGCGCCGATGCCAAGGCCGTTTAAAATCGACTCCTCGGCGATTTTTGCGGTCAGCATGATGATCGGCGTTTCTCCGCGCGCCCGGATATCGCGGCAGACCTCCTCGCCGGAGAGCTTCGGCAGCATGAGGTCGAGCAGCACGAGCACGGGGGAGCGTTCCGCATAGAACCGGAGCGCCTCGGGACCGTCGTAGGCGCACACGACCGAAAACCCGTCCCGTTCCAGGTAGGATTTGAGTACCTCCGCGATTTTTACCTCGTCCTCTACGACGAGCACCGTACCCTTTTGCTTCATCGCGACATCCATCCGCTTCGTTTTACCGAGTCTTCCCAACGGCAATCTTATCTTACGTCAAACGCCCGAGCGCAATCAACCGTTTCCGAGCGAGTAGGGCTTGAGCAGCACGTCGAAGTCCTTGCCCGCGTCGTCCTGCATGGTCATGAGCGTCCAGCCGGAGACGTTCGCGGCGTCCACGCCGAGCGCGGTCAGCGCGGCCACGTCGAGCACGAACACGATGTCCTTATCGTTTGTTTGGTAGTCCTGCGCCCACTCAAACTTGCCGCCGCCGAGCGAAAGGCCGAAGTGACCGAGCGAGGCGTGGAAACTCAGCGCCATGGGAGCAAAACCGGCAGCGTCCACGATCGCGCCGGAGACGCCGGCGTTCTTGCCCGCGCTGCCGCCAAAGTCGGCGGAAAGATAGAGCAAACCGCCGTCCGCGCGGAACCCGTTCGAAAGCTTTGTTTCGTCCAATCCCGCATCGAGGAACGGCTTGAGCGGCGTTTCGATCAAAATATCGTACGCGCCGCTTGCGGCAAAGTCCCGGCTGACAAGCAGCGCGGTTTCGCCGTCCACGCTGACGCGCTCATAGCGGCCGGAAGCGTCCTCGCCAAGAAGCGCCGGGTAGGCGGCGAGCAGATCGTCGAGCGAGGTGCGGCTATGGGCGAGCACGACGTCCAGCGCGGCGCAGCCGGTCAGCAGCAGCGCTGCGGAGAGCATCAGGGCAAGAAAAATCATAAACCGTTTCATAAACAACAACTCCTTACGGGTCAATCTTTAAAGCGGAAGCGCCTGAGGCGCAGGGCGTTCGAGACGACGGAGACGGAGCTGAGCGCCATCGCCGCGCCCGCGAACACCGGCGTGAGCAGCGGGCCGCCGAACGCGTAGAACAGCCCCGCGGCAAACGGGATGCCGATCGTGTTGTACGCAAACGCCCAGAAGAGGTTCTGGCGGATGTTGCGGATGGTCGCGCGGGAGAGCGCGACGGCCGCGCCGACGGCGCTAAGGTCGCCGCGCATGAGCACCACGTCCGCAGACTCGACGGCAACGTCCGTGCCGGTGCCGATTGCCATGCCGACGTCCGCCTGCACGAGCGCGGGCGCGTCGTTGATGCCGTCACCGACCATGGCCACGCGCCTGCCGAGCTTTTGCAGCTTCTGCACCTCGGCGGCTTTGCCGTCCGGCAGCACCTCCGAGAGCACGTGCTCGATGCCGACGCGATGAGCCACCGCGGCGGCGTCGAGTCCGATGGCCTTGAGCCGTTCGACTGCGTGACGGCTCGTGGGCTTGACCGCGTCCGCCGCCGCCATGAGCGCGGCGAGCGCGCCGTCTACGGCGATGTACATGAGCGTCCGGCCCGCGTCGGACAGCGATTTGGCGTCCTTCGCCGAACCGGAGATATCCACGCCGGTCTCGAGCATGAGCGCCGCGTTGCCGGCGAGCACCTGCCTGCCGGAGACGCTCGCTTCGATGCCGCGTCCGGCGAGCGCGCGGAAGTGTTCCGGCTGAGCCAGCGTGAGCGCGCGGCTTTCGGCCGCCTCGACGATGGCGCGGGCGATGGGGTGTTCGGAGCCGCGCTCGGCGGAGGCCGCCAGCGCGAGCACGTCCGCCTCCGTGCCCTGCGAGTAGAGCACGATATCCGTCAGCTCCGGCTTGCCCTGCGTGATCGTGCCGGTCTTGTCGAGCACGACGGTATCGATGCTGTGGGTCGTTTCGAGCGCCTCGCCGCCCTTGATCAGCACGCCGAGCTCCGCGCCCTTGCCGGTGCCGACCATGA
>CAZKGE010000055.1:0-237 GCA_964552065.1 uncultured Oscillospiraceae bacterium
GATCGGCCGCTTCCATGGTGTTGCTTTTCGCAAGCCCGCATACTATAGTATTAGTGGCAGTGGTTCCGCTCTTAGCGGCATCTTCTTGGGCATGCAAAGTCCCCGGGCTGTCACGAATGAATACTCTATCAATGTCTACTCCTGATTCTTTCAGGAGCAAGAGGTCTGAATGAGTATTCATTTTTTTGTACTGCTTAATGGCTCTAGTTAGACTTTTCCACAGACCAACCGGCCGCC
>CAZKGE010000055.1:247-11148 GCA_964552065.1 uncultured Oscillospiraceae bacterium
GCTCCTTCGCTTGCCTCCCGCCGCTCGCTCCTCCGCTCGCGGCTTTTGGTCGGCTGCGCTCCGCCGGGCGGGCGAACCGTCCACCGGACGGTCCGCTTTTCCGCCCTTCGAGCCCTCTCCATCTCACGAACAAACAAAGGGCCGCCCTATTCACGGCTTTCTTTTGGTTCTTTTCTTTCTCCTGAAAGAAAAGAACCCGTTCCTTTTGCTCGCCAACTGCCGGCCAGCCGCGGCAATTAAACCCCGGAATCGCTCGTTTCCGTTGGGGCCGCAGGGGGATGACAGGGCTCTCCGCTTCGCTCGCGGGCCGCTTGCGCTAGTGCGCCGCGCGGCCTCGCGGCGGCGCTACCCCGCCGCTAAAAACGCCGCACTGCGGCGTTTTCTTCACGCGGCTTCGAGCCCTCTCCATTCCGCAGACCAAATGCAAAGCCGCCCTTTGGGCGGCTTTGCATTTGGTGGGGATGATAGGGCTCGAACCTACGACCTCTTCGATGTGAACGAAGCGCTCTGACCAGCTGAGCTACATCCCCAAGCATGCTTATTTTAGCGCATGCGCGGCCGCTTGGCAACCCCCATTTTTGCGGCGCGGGCAGTTTCACGCCGCAGTCTTTTGCAGCCGACGACAGCTTTCTCCAGCATCTAGCGGTTTACTTTCGTCCGGATTGCTCCTATAATGATAGTACTTATTCGCTTTTAGGAGTGACGTTTTGCTCAGGGATTCGCTCAAATGGATGGCGATCGTGCTCTTTATCGTCGCTTTGCTCGCGTTCGGCGCGTACCGGCTGCTTGTGCCGCGCGCCGCGCCCTTGCTTGCCGACGCGCCGCCGGTCAACGCGACCGCGTCGCCCGCCGAGACGGAGCCGGCCGGCACGCCAATATCTTCCTATACGCCCGCGCCGTCGCCGACGCTGACGCCCACGCCCACGCCCGTGCCCACGACCGCGCCCGCGAAAAACGACGTCGAGCGCTTTATCCGCGCGCGCATTGCGGACATGACGCTTTCAGAAAAACTCGGCCAGCTCGTGATGTTCGGCTTTGTCGGCACGAGCCGGCCGTCGAGCGAGTTTTCGGATATTTTCGAGACGTACCACATCGGCAACGTCGTTCTGTACGGCTCCAACATCAACAGCGGCAACTCCGACGGCGGCTTCGACGAAGCCCATACGCTGACGGACCGCCTCAACAGCATGAACGCGTCCGACATCCCGCTGCTCGTCTCGATCGACATCGAGGGCGGCACCGTCGTGCGCTTCCGCTGGAGCCCGTGGCCGTCGTCCGCGCGCACGCTCGGCCGCAACGGCGACGAGGCCGCCGCGCGCGAGCAGTTCTATTACATCGGGACCCGGCTCAAGAGCATCGGCATCAATACGAACCTTGCGCCCGTTTTGGACATCGCGCCCTCGCCGATGGACACGTTTTTGACCACGCGCATCATCAGCTCGAACCCGGACACCGCAGCCAGCATCGGCCGCGCGATCATCGAGGGGCTGTCGGACGCCGACTGTCTCTCCACCGCCAAGCACTTCCCCGGCCACGGCGGCACGACCAAGGACTCGCACGAGGTCACGCCCGTCGTCGACAAGAGCCTCGACGAGATGCTCGCCTACGACCTGATCCCGTTCGCCGAGGCGGTGCAGGCTGGCGTGGACCTCGTGCTCGTGGCGCACATCTCCTACCCGCAGCTCGACCCAAACCACATCGCGACGCAGTCCTACGCGGTCATCAGCGGCCTTTTGCGCGAGCAGCTCGGCTTTTCCGGCGTCGTCATGAGCGACGACTTCCGCATGAACGCGCTCACGTCCCAGGCGGACGCCGGCGAGGCCGCCGTCACGTTCATCAACGCGGGCGGAGACCTGATCCTCTGCGGCGCCGTGCCGGAGAAGCAGCGCGCGATCATGGACGCGCTCGCGGCCGCCGCGGCCGACGGCACGCTGCCCGAATCGCGCATCGACGAGAGCGTGTACCGCATACTCGAAAAGAAGCTCGCCGTATGCGGCTGGCCGATCGGCTGACAAAACCGGAATTAATTGACGCGCCCCGCGTTTCGCCGTAAAATGGTTCCATGGAGAATTCTTCGCCGCCCGTAAAAAAATTCGCATTCGGCCTCGTCGCGGCCGCCGCCATAGCCGGCGCCGCGGTCTGCGTGTTTCCGTTCGCACTGCTCGTCGCGCCCGCCCTCTGGACGGCCGCGATGTTCCGCACGCGGCCGTGGGCGCTTCTGCCGCTGTTTGCCGCGACGGCCGCGTTCTTCTTCCTCGTCTATCAGCCCGTCGCCGCAGCGGCGATCGCGCTGCTTGTTGCGCTGCCGGCGCTGATATTCTACGTCATGCAGTCCCGGCGCGCCGGCAACTCTTACACGCTCGCCGCCGCGGCCGCCGCCTGCATCCTCGTGCTCTACGCCGCCGTCTGCCTGCCCGGCATAGTAGACGGCAGCGGCGCGTTCGCCGGCGCGCAGGCATTCGTCGACCGGGCGCTCGCCGCCTCGCGCGAAACCGCCGCCGCGATGCTCTCCGGCGCGTCCGGCGACGTGCTCGCGACCTACGACGCCTACATAAAGTCGATCTCCGCCGCCGTGCCCACGTCCACGGTGTCGGTGCTCTGCTTTGCCGGCATCCTGATCGCGCTGGCCAACTTTTTGTTCTTCCGCTTGTTCGTCCGCAGGGTTAAGCCTGCGATCACGCCGCTGCGCGCGTTCCGGTTCTGGGCGGTGCCGCAGACGTTCTCGGCCGGCATATTCGTGTTTCTGCTCGGCTCGCTCGCGCTGGAGTTTTTCGGCGCGGACTACGCGCCCGGCGTGTCCTCGACCGTCAACGTGCTCGTCGGCATCCCGCTGATGCTGCAGGGGCTTTCGGTCGTGGACTTTTTGATCGTGCGCCGCGGAGGACGCGTGCAGACGCGCCGCGCGCTGTTCTACGTCGCCATCGGGCTGCTCCTGCCGCTGTTGCAGACGGCGCTGATGCTGCTCGGCTGCATGGAGCAGCTTTTGCGCTACCGCGACCGCGCCGGGTTGATCCCGCCCACGACGCCGAAGAACCCGTAATTGAACCCCCGGAGGTTTTCGTTGAAAAAAGCGCAGCACATCCTGATCCCGGTCCTGGTCCTGACGACGCTCAGCAGCCTCGTGCTGCTCTTTGCCGACAGGATCCCGCTTTACCGGCCGTACCTGGCGGGGATCGTGTTCGGCGCGTCGCTCCTCGTGCTTTTCACACTGCTCGTCGCGATCCGTAAGCGCGAGTCGAAGCAGCAAAAGCGGATGGACGCGGTGTTTGCCGACAACAGCAGCGTGGCAAGCCGCATCATTTTCAACGTCTCCATCCCCTGCGCGCTTATCAGCGCGGACGGCACGATCGCCTGGCGGAACGAGATATTCGGCAAGCTGTTTTCCGAGCACAACATCCGCTCGATCATGCCGTCCTACCAGCCGACGAACCCGCTTGCCGCGTTCTCGTTCGACTACGCGGGCGGCAGCTACCTCGTCAAGAGCATGATCCTCGACCGCAACAGCTCCGATAAGACGCTCGTGTTCCAATACTGGATCGACCGCACCGAGGCCGCGCACTACCAGCGGCTGCACGAGGAGCAGATGCCGTATGTGGCGCTCGTCTACGTCGACAACTATGAGGAGCTGACGAGCGACATCCAGTTCCACCGCACCACGGTGCTTGCCGAGGTCGAGCGGCTCGTGGCGGCGTTTGCGCACTCGCTCAGCGGCGTCTACCGCCGCTACGAAAACGGGCGGTTTTTGATCGTATTCGAGGCCAAGCAGCTCGAAAAACTCGAGCAGGAGCGCTTCCCGCTGCTCGAGAGCGTGCGCCGTATCGAGACCGGCACCGGCCTGACCGTGACGCTGTCGATCGCAGTCGGCGTCGCGGACCGCGTCGAGCAGTCCGACGAGGCGGCCAGGCAGGCCATGGAGCTCGCGCTCGGCCGCGGCGGCGACCAGGCCGTCATCAAGCAGGGCGTCAACTACCGCTTCTACGGCGGGCGGCTGCAGCTCGAGTCCATGCAGTCGCGCGTCAAGGCGCGGCTCTTCAGCAAGGCGCTCAGGCAGCTCTTTGAGAACGCGGGCGACGTGTTCGTGATGGGCCACAAGCACGCCGACATGGACTGCATCGGCGCGGCGCTCGGCGTCGTGGTCTGCGCCAAGCACATCGGCTCGCGCGCGTTCATCGTGCTCGAGTCGACAAACGCCGCGATCGACCGCGCCGTCGAGGAGATTCAGTCTAACCCCGCCTACGCGGGCATCCTGATCCCGCCCGAGCAGGCGGAGAAGATGCTGCGCCCCAACAGCGTGCTCGTGATCGTGGACACGCAGCGGCCGCAGGCCACCTCGGCGCCGCGCCTGATCGGCCTGACGGGCCGCGTCGTATTGATCGACCACCACCGCCGCAGCGCGGACTATATCGAGAACGCGACGCTGCACTACCTCGAGTCGCGCGCGTCGAGCGCGAGCGAGCTCATCACGGAGGTTTTGCAGTACTTCGACGAGACGCTGCGCCCGCCCGCGTTCGTCTGCGGCACGCTGCTTGCGGGCATCACGGTGGACACGAAGCACTTCGCGTTCAACGTCGGCTCGCGCACGTTCGAAGCGGCGGGTTTCTTACGCAAGAACGGCGCGGACATCTCGATGGTCAAGCAGCTGTTCCAGGACGACATGGAGAGCTACTCCGACTGCGCCGACACCGTGCGCAGCGCGGAGATGCTCGGCAACGGCATCGCGATAGCCATGTGCGCCGAGAGCGTGTCAAACGCCAAGCTGATCGCGGCCAAGGCGGCCGACGAGCTCGTGGGCATCCGCGGCATCGAGGCCGCGTTCGTGCTCGGGCTCGAGAGCGGGTATGTGAGCATCAGCGGCCGGTCGCTCGGCCGCATCAATACGCAGCTCATCTGCGAGAAGCTCGGCGGCGGCGGCCACCTGACCATGGCCGGCGCGCAGCTGATGGGCATGGACCTGTACGACGCGCGCGACGCGCTTAAGAGCAGCATCGCCGAATATTTGAAGGAGGCCGATCTATCATGAAGGTATTGCTGGAACAGGACGTCAAGGGCACCGGCAAAAAGGGCGAGATCGTCACGGTTTCGGACGGCTACGCGCGAAACTATCTTCTGCCGCAGAAGCTCGCCGCGCCCGCGGACGCCGCGTCCGTCAACGCCGCGAGCATCCAGAAGAGCGCGGCCGCGCACAAGAAGTTTACCGCGGGCGTCGCGGCGCGCGACTCGGCCAAGCAGCTCGACGGCAAGCTCGTGACCGTCACGGCCAACGTCGGCGAGAACGGCAAGCTGTTCGGCACCGTCGGCGGCAAGGAGATCGCCGCGGCCATCTCGGAGCAGCTCGGCGTGACCATCGACAAAAAGAAGATCGCGCTCGCCGAGCCCATCCGCGCCACGGGCGAGTACCAGGCCAAGGTCAGCCTGTTTGAGAACACGTCCGCGCTCGTGCGCGTGATCGTCAAGGCATAGCCGATGGAAGCGCCGCGCGAGGAATCGGAACTTAGGCTCCCGCCGCACTCCGCCGACGCCGAGAAATCGGTGCTCGGCAGCATGCTGATGGACACGGGCGCGCTCGAGATTGCGCTCGAGCAGCTGCGCGCCGAGGACTTCTACGTGCCCGCGCACGAGACGATATTCTCCTGCATGCGCGACGTGCGCGGCCTGGGCAACGCGGTCGACCTCGTCACGCTGACCAACGAGCTCGAAAAGCACGGGTACCTCAGGCAGGTCGGCGACGTAGGGTACCTCACGCAGCTGATGGACTTCGTGCCCACCGCCGCCAACGCGCAGTACTACATCGAGATCGTCGAGGAGAAGAGCGTGCAGCGCCAGCTTATGCGCGCCGGCACGGACATCGCCCGCGACGGCATGAACGAGGAGAAAGACGTCGAGCAGTCGCTCAACGACGCCGAGCGGCGCATCTACGACATCTCCATGCGAAAGAGCGCGGATTCGCTGCTGCCCATCGCCGAGATCGTACCCGGAGCCTACAACCGCATCGGCGACCTGATGACCCGCAAGGGCCAGCTCACCGGCATCAACACGGGCTTTATCGACCTCAACCGCATGACCAACGGCCTGCAGAAGAGCGACCTTGTCATCATCGCCGGCCGGCCCGCCATGGGCAAGTCGAGCTTTGCCATGAACATCGCGCAGTACGCCGCGCTGCACGATAACCGCACGGTCATCGTGTTCAGCCTCGAGATGTCCGCCGAGCAGCTCGTCATGCGTATGCTCTGCACCGAGGCGACCGTCGATTCGCAGAAGATCAAGGAGGGCACGATCGACGACGACGCCATGGCGCGGCTGATGGAGGCCATGGAGCCGCTGAGCCGCAGCAAGTTGTTCGTCGACGACACGGGTGGGCTCACCGTGCCCGAGATCCGCAGCAAGTGCCGCCGCCTCAAGGCGCGCCACGGGCTCGATATGGTCGTGATCGACTACATGCAGCTGATGCAGAGCGCAGCCACTCGCAAGAGCGACAACCGCCAGCAGGAGATCTCGGACATGACGCGGCAGCTGAAGCTCCTCGCGCGCGAGCTCGACGTGCCGATCCTGCTGCTCGCGCAGCTCAACCGCGGCCCCGAGCAGCGGCAGGACCACACGCCCATGATCTCCGACCTGCGCGAGAGCGGCTCCATCGAGCAGGACGCCGATATGGTGCTGCTTTTGTACCGCGAAGCCGTCTACGACGAGACCAAGGACAACACCAGCGAGGTCATCATCGCCAAGCACCGCCACGGCCCGACCGGCTCGGTCTACCTGGTCTGGCAGGGCGAGTATACGCGGTTTATGAATTTGCTGAAAACCGGAAACTGATACGAGGGGTTTAGGGGAACGGCGCGGGGGCGCTGCCCCCACGCCCCTGCCAAGGGTCTGAGACCCTTGGAACCCGCAGGAAAACATGTGGAACCATTTGGGTTTCCAAAGGGCCTTCGGCCCTTTGGCGGGGTGCAGGGGCAGCGCCCCTGCCGTACCCCGCATACACAACCCCGATTTTTATACCCAAGGAGACAAACCGCCTATGCACATCGTTGTCGACACCGCGGAACGGCTCGCAAAGCTCGCCGCGGCGCAGTTCATCCGCCTGATCCATCAAAAGCCCGACGCCGTGCTCGGCCTTGCGACGGGCTCGACCCCGCTCGGCCTGTACGCGGAGCTGGTCCGCGCGCACAAGGCGGGCGAGGTCTCGTTCGCCCGGGCCGCGAGCTTCAACCTCGACGAGTACGCCGGCCTGCCGCCCGCGCACGAGCAGAGCTATCACGCGTTCATGCGAAAGCACCTGTTCGATCATATCGACCTGCCCAAGGAGCGGATGCACATCCCGAGCGGACAAGACACCTCGACGGAGGCGCTGCTTGGCTACGACCGCGCGATCGCGGCTCACGGCGGCATCGACCTGCAGCTATTGGGCCTCGGCCGCAACGGCCACATCGGCTTCAACGAGCCGGGCACGCCGTTTGAGACGACGACGCACCTTGTGCGGCTGTCCGAGAGCACCAGAAAAGCCAACGCGCGCTTCTTTGCCGGCGAGGCGGAGGTGCCCTCCCACGCCGTGACGATGGGCATCAAGACGGTCATGAACGTTAAGAGCATCGTGCTCGTCGCGTTCGGCGCGGAGAAGGCGGAGACCGTCAAGCGCGCGCTGCACGGGCCGGTCACGCCGGACATGCCCGCGTCGGTGCTGCAGCTGCACCCGTTCGTCAGCGTATACTTAGACCAGGAGGCCGCAAGCAAACTATGAAAAACGCAGACCTGTTTTCCGACTTTACCGCCACATTGGCCGAGCCGCTGCTGCGCGAAACAACTTACCCGTGGGAACTTCTGCCGCGGCTGAACGCGTTCATCCTCGCAATCGGGCCGCTGCTCAGCCCCGACGAGTACGAGCTGCGCGAAGCGGACGTCTGGGTCGCAAAGTCCGCAAAGCTCTACCCGAACATCTACATCGGCGGACCCGCGATCATCGGCCCGCGCACCGAGGTCCGGCCCGGCGCGTTTGTCCGCGGCAGCGCGCTTATCGGCTGCGGCTGCGTCGTGGGCAACTCGACGGAGCTGAAAAACAGCGTCCTGTTCGACAACGTGCAGGTGCCGCACTACAACTACGTCGGCGACTCCGTGCTGGGGTTTGGCTCGCACCTCGGCGCGGGCAGCATCTGCTCGAACGTCAAGTCGGACCGGACGAACGTCATCGTCCGCGGCCCCGGCGGCGCGTTCGAGACGGGGCTAAGAAAGCTCGGCGCGATACTCGGCAACCACGTCGACGTCGGCTGCAACAGCGTGCTCTGCCCCGGCGCCGTGCTGATGCCGCACGCGATCGTCTACCCTCTCTCGCGCGTACGCGGCGTCGTGTTGGCAAACCACATCTATAAGGACGCGGACCACGTCGTCGAGCGCAGGTAACGGACCGTGAGGGACAGGCTCGCACCGCGCGCCGGCCTGGCGGAGTTCGGCTCCGGACAGAGCGGGGTTGTCTCCGCGCTCTCCGCCGTCGCGGCGGCGGCGGCGCTCGGCATGGCCGCGCTGATTCTGGTTGAAAACGGGCTCGCGATCGCGGCGCACTGCAAAATCGCGCTGTTTGCCGCGTGTTTTGTCGCGCTGTTCGCGCTGGCCGCGCTGTTCTTCTTCGTGCGCCTGCCCGGGCGCACGATGTTCTTCCTTGTTTTGACCGCCGGCGTTGGGCTGCGCCTCGCGCTGATCCTTTCCGTCAAAGCGCCGCCCGTGCTCGACTACGCGCTGTTTTACGACGCGGCCGAGCGGCTGCTCGTGGGCGACACAGGCTGGACGTCGGAGTTCTATTTTGTCGTCTACCCGAACCTCATCCCGGTCGCGTATTTCTACGCGGGACTGTTCTCCGTCTGCAATTCTCTGCTGTTTGCCGGGCTTGTCAACCTCGCGTTCATGGCGGGCATCCTCGCGCTCGTGTACGGACTTGCCCGGCTTATCGCTTCGCGACGCGCGGCGCTGTTTGCGATGCTGCTGTACGCGCTCTACCCCGCGTCGATCCTGACCGCGCCGCAGCTGACGAACCAGCACGTGTCGCTGTTTTTCATGCTGCTCGGGCTGTACCTGCTGCTAAAGTACCAAACGCTCGCGGCCGCGGGCGCTTCCGGCGCGCTGCTCGCGCTCGGGAACCTCTTGCGCAGCGAGGCCGTCGTATTGTACGCCGCGCTTCTGGCCTTCTTCGTCCTGCTGCTCATCGACGCGCTGCAGGCCCGGGACGCGCGGTTGATCCGCGCCCGCCTTGCGCGCGCGGTCTGCCTTGCGGCGGCTATCGCGCTCTCGACGGCGCTGCTCGCGGCGGCCTTTGCCGGCGTTTCGCCCCAGGCGGCGGATAACCGCTCCTCATACGTGTGGAAGCTGATCGTCGGCTTCAACGACGCCGAGAGCGGCACGTACTCGGACGCGGACCTGTACGAATACGTCGGGACCGGCGACGGCATGGCGATCGTCGAGCGCCTCGTCCGCGAGCAGGACGACTGGCCGGACTTTTTCTTCCGCAAGACGCAGGCGATGTGGGCCAGCTTCGAGGACCCCGCGTTTACGTTCCAGGCCGTGGACACGACATTGCGCGTGGACCTGGGGCCGCTGCACACGGACGTCGCGGGGCTGATCCGCCGCTTTAAGGTGTTCGACAAGACGCTGTATACGCTGGTGATCGGCCTGTTTTTGCTGTCCTGCCGCGCGGTGCTGTTCCAAAAAAACGCGCGCAAGCCGCTCGCCGCGCTTTTGGTTTTAATCTTCTGCGCGAACTTCTGCGCGTATCTGCTCATCGAGGTCGGCGCGCGCTACCGGTACTTCATCATGCCGTTCGTGTTCGCCTGCTCGGCCATAGCCGTCGAACGGATCGACGCGTTCTTTTGCGCTAAGTTGCGGCTGCGGTCTGAGAAAGACGGCGCGGCCGCGGCGGCGCGGGCGGAATTGTGAAATGTTATCAACTTCTCCAGCAAAACACAGCTTGCGGCGCGCGCGCCGTGGTAGAATAACCGCATGACCGAGTTTTGCCACCACTCCCGGATGCTGCGCTGCCGGCGCCCCTTCGGCGCGGCGACCTGCGGCGCGCGCGTGCGCATCGCGGCCGACTGCTCCATGCCGCAGGGCACGCAGGTGTGGCTGCGGCTTTGGCAGGAGGGCAGAAGCGAGACGCTCGCGCCCATGGCGCGGTCGGGCGATACCGTAAGCGCCGAGGTCACGATGCCCGACGAGCCGTGCCTCGTCTGGTACTTCTTCGTGCTCCACACGCCCGAGGGGCAGACACTCTACTACGGCGGGGCAGGCGGCGAGGGTTCGTTTTTCAAGCACGAGCCGCCCGCGTTCCAGATCACGGTATACAAAGCCTCGTTTGCCACGCCGGAAAACTGGCGGCGCGGCCTGTGCTACCAGATATTCCCGGACCGGTTCAAACGCAGCAGCTGGGAGGATTTCCGCGCGCGCGCGCAGTACCACGCCTCCTTAGGCAGGCAGCTCCGCATCCACGACCGCTGGAACGAGGAGCCCGCCACGACCGCGCCCGCGGGCCAGACCGAGTACGCGCCGAACGATTTTTTCGGCGGCGACATCAACGGCATCCGCGAAAAGCTCCCCTACCTTCAGTCGCTCGGCGTCACGTACCTCTACCTCAACCCGGTCTTCGAGTCCGGCAGCAACCACCGTTACGACACTGCCGACTACCACCGGATCGACCCGATCCTCGGCACCGAGGACGACTTTAGCGAGCTCATCCTGGAGGCGCGCGACCACGGCATCGGCGTCATCCTCGACGGCGTGTTCTCGCACACCGGCGCGGACAGCCGGTACTTCAACCGCGACGGACGCTACCCCGACCGCGGCGCGTACCAGGGCAAGGACTCGCCGTACTACGAATGGTACACGTTCCACACGTTTCCGGACGTGTACGACTGCTGGTGGAACTT
>CAZKGE010000056.1:0-11085 GCA_964552065.1 uncultured Oscillospiraceae bacterium
GTCCGTGTTCTACATCCGCGTTCTCGTCCTGCCGCACCCGGACGCCGTGCGTATGGGCTTAAACCAGCTTCCCGCGTTCTTCGGTGTATTCGCCAACGGCATGCTGGCAAGCCTTTTGTTCGTGCGGCTGGCTGCCCGCGTGCATCGCAGCGCGCTTCTCTCCGCGGCCGGCACAATCGCCGCGCTCATTTTTGCCGTGCTGATCTGGCGCATCCTCCGCGGCGCGGCCGCGGCCAAGGAACTGCAGGTCTACCAGCTGCAGGTCCGCTTTCTGTTCTCGTGCGCGCTGACCGCGTTCGTGTTTTCGGCCGCGCTTTCCGCAAAGTGGTTCCGGTTTTTGTTCAGCAACGCCGTGATGCGCTTTTTCGCGGCGATCTCGTACAACCTCTATATCTGGCACCAGTGGCTCGCCGTGCGGTTTAAAGCCTGGCGCATCCCGTACTGGACGGGCGACACCGCGCCGAACTTTACCGCAGACCTGCCCTGGCAGCGAACCTACACGCTGATCTGCTTTATCGCGGCCATCGCCGTTGCGGCCATCGTCACCTATTTATTCGAGCGGCCCGCGGCCAAGGCGCTGACCCGTTGGCTTGCCGGCCGCGGCAGGGAGCAAAACGCGTGAGCCATTTTCAAAAGAAGCTGTCCAACGTCTGCGCCACGCAGGTCGAGTTCGACCTCGACGGCGGCGTCGTGCATAACGTTGCGTTCAAAAACGGCTGCGACGGGAACCTCCGGGCGCTTGGCCTGTTGATCGACGGCATGGACGCTACCCGCGTCGCCGGGCTTTTTTTGGGCAATACCTGCGGCAAAAACAAGACGTCCTGCGCCGATCAGCTGGCAAAAGCGCTTGTTGGCGCGCTCGCCGAACAAAGAAAATAACAATTTTTCAAAAATTTCGGAAAAAAGTGGGGCATTTTTCGCCTCGCTTTTCCAATGTTGTTTCCATTGCGTAAACAAGATGCCGATTGTCTTTTTTTTCAGCCTCCGTATGCTATCATCTGTCGCGAAGGAGGTGCAAACGCAATGTATGCACTTAAAAAAATACTAACAGCCAGCGCGCTTGCTTTGCTCCTGGTCATCGGTGGCACGCGCATGGCAAAGGCCGATTGCCCGGCAACGATTACCGGGAACGGCGTCAACCTCCGCTCCAGCGCTACTTCGAGCTGCAAGAGCCTGGACAAGCTTGCTAAAGGCGAGGAAGTAACCATCCTCGGCAAGAGCGGCAACTGGTACAAGGTTTCCTGCGACGGGCAGACCGGCTACGTGTACAAGTCCTATGTCAGCACCGCGAACACGGCTGCGGCAAAGACCACGACGGCTGCCAAGACCACGGCCGGCACGGCCTGCACCGGCACCTGTGCCTCGACCTGCCCCAAGGGCAGCTGCGGCACGGACTGCGCGTCCTGCTGCGGCACGAACTGCGCGTCCTGCTGCGGCAAGAGCTGCACAGCGAGCGCGACCTGCGGTACGTCCACCCTTAAGAGCGGCTGCTCCGGCAGCTCGGTCAAGGCGCTGCAGCAGTGCCTGACACAGCTCGGGTACCTGCCCTCCGGCTGCGCGGACGGCGTGTACGGCGCCAAGACCGCAAACGCGGTCAAGGCGTTCCAGGCCGACTGCGGACTCTCCTGCGACGGCATCGCGGGCGTCAAGACGCTCTGCTCGCTTAACTCGAGCTGCGGCAAGTAACAATCGGGAAATTCTGTTTCTCTACGGGAAAGCGAGGCAGTTTTGCCTCGCTTTTCCAATGTTGTTTCAATTGCGTAAACATCTGGCTGAATCGGTTATTGATTGCTTTTTTGTATGCTATCATCGCTTAGGAAAGGAGGTGCGAACGCATGTACGCACTGAAGAAACATTTACTCCTGACCGCGCTTGCAACGCTCCTTGTCCTGTCCGGGGCGCGCGCGGCAAGGGCCGACTCCGCCGGCACGGTCACGGCCGACGGCGTCAATTTCCGCTCCCAAGCCTCGACGAGCGGCGCCGTGCTGGACGTTCTGTACAAGGGCGATTCCGTAACCATGCTCGGCACGAGCGGGAACTGGTGCAAGGTCAAGTTCGAGGGCGCGAGCGGGTACATATTTAAGTCCTACGTCAGCGTGGCCGCCTCGGCTCCGTCCGGCTCGTCCAATCTGCTCACGCGCGGCAGCACCGGCTCCGCGGTCAAGCAGCTGCAGCAGAACCTGATCCTGCTGAGCTACCTTAGCGGCGGCGCGGACGGCATCTACGGCGCAAAGACCGAGGCCGCCGTCAAGCAGTACCAGACCCGAAACGGCCTTATCGTCGACGGCAAGGCCGGAACCCACACTAAGGGCAAGGTCGGCGCCGAGGCGTCGCGCGTCAACACGGTCGTCGGAACCGCCAGGCAGTACCTGGGCACCGATTACGTCTACGGCGGCAGCACGCCCGAGACGGGCTTCGACTGCTCCGGACTCGTGCAGTACGCGCATCTTGCCGCAGGGCTCACCACCCCGCGCGTCAGCTACGAACAGGCCGCCGCCGGCGTAAAAGTGCCCAAGAGCCAGCTGCGCGCAGGCGATGTGGTCTGCTTCAACTCCCCCGTCTCGCACGTGGGCATCTATATCGGCGGCGGAAAGTTCATCCACGCGCCCAAGACCGGCGACGTGGTCAAGATCACGAGCGTGTCGGCCATGGACCTCACCGCCATCCGGCGATATACCGGCAATCTGGCGCGCTAAGGGGGCATGAATGGAATTGTGCGGGGAGCAGGGTACGCTGCGGGGCGCTGCCCCGCGGCCCGAATTTTGGCGCAGGGGCGCTGCCCCTGCAACCCTGCCAAAGGGACACGTCCCTTTGGAAACCCGGCGAAAAAGTCCGGGAAAGAGTGCTTCACCTTTTTCCTGTCTTTTGCTTCTTTTCTTCAAGAAAAGAAGCGGGTGCATGAGGGCGGAGCCCTCATATTTAAATCTACACAAAAACCGGCGCGGCGCAATTTGCGCCGCGCCGGATCTTTCCTGTTCCGTCCCCGTTTACTCGATGATCTCGGACATCTCGGCAAGCGTTTTGCGTTTTTTTGCGCGCAGCGCGCCCGTTTTGGCGTAGCCTGTCGCGATCACGAGCCGCACGCGGCGCGACCTGCCGAGGGACAGCAGCTCGCGGATCCTGCTCTCGTTGAGCCAGCCGAGTATGCAGGTCGACAGCCCCTGTTCGGTTGCGGCATGGCAGAACTGCGACGCGGCCAGGCCGATATCGATCGACGCAAAGTCCTGTTTGCCGAAGCGTGCGCCGACCTTTTCGGTGAGCGACGCGTCCTGCTCCACGACGACGACGAGCGCGGGGCAGTCGTTTACAAAGCGGTTCATATTGAACTCCTGCACGGCGGGGCGGAGCTTTGCAAGGACGTCCGCGTTCGTCACGGCGATAAACCGCCACGGCTGGCTGTTGCAGGCCGACGGCGCGAGCCGGGCAGCCTCCAGGCACTTTGTCAGCTTCTCCTTCTCGACGGGCCGCGCCGCGTTGAAGTCGCGGCAGCTCTCGCGCCGCACGATCAGATCAAAATAATCGCCCATTTCCCCAACTTCTCCTTTCCAAACCGGTCCAAATTCGCGGCGGGCCCGCCGCGCCCATTCGCTCTTTGCGTGTGCGCTTTCCTTTGGCCGCGCCAAAGCGCTCCGTCACCCGAGGATGCCCAGGTGCTCCAAAAGAATCTTGACGCCGAGCAGGCACAATATCAGCCCGCCCGCGATTTCCGCGCGCTTTTTATAGCGCACGCCGAAGCGGTGCCCGATATACACGCCAAGCACCGAGAGGCTGAACGTCGTGACCCCGATGAGCAGCGCCGCGGGCAGGATCGGCACGGTCAGAAACGCGAACGAGATGCCGACCGCCAGCGCGTCGATGCTCGTCGCCACGGCGAGCATCAGCAGCTCCTTATAGTCCAGCGCCGCTCCGCACGCCTCCTCGTCATTGCCGCCGCGCAGCGCCTCGACGATCATCTTGCCGCCGATGAACAGCAGGAGCGCCAGCACGATCCAGTGGTCGTACTCCGAAATCAAATGCTCAAACTGGATGCCGAGCAGCCAGCCGACCGCCGGCATCAGCGCCTGGAACCCGCCGAAGAACAGGCCCACGATCAGCGCGTGCCGCCGGTCCAGCACGGGGCTTTTCAGTCCCCTGCACAGGGAAACGGCAAACGCGTCGGCCGAGAGGCCGACCGCGATCAAAAACAGCTCGATAAAACGCATGTCCGGCTACTCGGCCTCTTTCCAGAAGAGCGTCTGCACATATTCCGCGATTGTTTCGAGCCCCATCGCGTCCGCCAGCGCGAGCCGGCCGCGCGTTTTGCTGTCCACGTCGAGCACGCCGATCGGCTTCCCCTCTTCGTCGCGCAGCGGCACGACGATCTCGGACTGCGAGGCCGCGTCGCACGCGATATGCCCCGGGAACGCGTGCACATCCGGCACGAGATACGTTCGATTATGCAGCACGGCCGTGCCGCACACGCCCTGCCCTTTTTTAATGCGCACGCAGGCGACCTTCCCGCAGAACGGGCCGAGGATGAGCTCGTCGCCGCGCAAAAGATAGAACCCCGCCCAGTTGATGTCCGGCACGTATTCCATCAAAAGCGCCGCGGCGTTGGCCATGTTGGCCACGACGCCGGCGTCCTTGTCCATGACCGCGCGGATCGCCACGAGAATCTCTTCGTATTGCATGCCACGAGTATACTAAATCCGGATTGGCAATTGCAAGTGCGATTGTAGCATGCTAAAGTATGATTTGAATAGGAAAGGATGGCGAAATATGGACGCGGAAAAACAGAAGCGGTTTTTGATCGGCTTTTTCTATCTGCTCGTCGTTGTCGGCATTGCCGTCGTATTCTGCCGCGTCGCGCTGCCCGTGATCTGGCCGTTTTTCGTGGCCTTCCTCGTCGCGCTCCTGCTCAAGCCCGCAATCCGCTTCCTGCGCGAGAAGTGCCGGATCCAGAAGAACGTCGCGGGCATCGTGACCGTGCTGCTGTTCTACGCCGTCGTCGGATTGCTCATCGCGTTTGCCAGCGTCAAGCTGTTCGCCATGGCCAAGGACTTCGTGCTCTCGCTGCCCACGCTCTACGGCCGGGTGATCGAGCCGTTCCTCGTGCGCGTGTTCGCGGGCCTCGAAACGTTCACCGAAAAGCTCGACCCCGCCGCGGCCGCCGCCTACGGCACCACGCTCACGCACATATCGGCCGAGGTGGAGACGCTGATCACGAACGTCTCCAAAAAATTGCTCGGCTCGCTCGGCAACACCGCGCTCTCGCTGCCCGGTGGGCTGCTGAACACGCTGATTATGGTGATCGCGACGCTGTTCATCGCGGTCGACTGGTTTGAGATCAAGGCGTTTGTGATGCGGCAGGCGCCGGAGAAGACCAGGACGCTGCTGCACGAGATCCGCCACCACCTCGGCATGACGCTCGGCCGATACACAAAATCGTACGCGCTGATCCTTTTCATCACGTTCATCGAGCTCTCGATCGGCCTGTCGATCGTCGGCATTCCGCGCGCGGTCGGCGTGGCCGCGATCGTCTCCGTGTTTGACATTTTGCCCGTCGTCGGCAGCGGCACCGTGCTGCTGCCGTGGACCGTCGGATGCCTCATCACCGGCGATTACGTCCGCGCGCTCGGCCTCGCCATCGTCTATGTCGTGATCGTCGTGGTCCGCAACATCATCGAGCCCAAGATCATCGGCGACAAGGTCGGCCTGCACCCGATCGTCACGCTGATGGCCATGGTCGTGGGTACCTACGTGTTCGGCCCCATCGGCCTGCTCGGCCTGCCCGTCACGCTCGCCCTCATCAAGAGCCTGAACGACCAGGGCGTGGTCCACCTGTATCAGAACGCGCCGCCGGACTATGAAAAGCGCGGCGATGACGAAGAAGAACCGCCAAAGCCCGCCGAGCCCGCGCCGGAGGCCGAAATGAGCCACGAGGCCGAGGCGGAGTAGGCTTCGCTTTCACTTACAGCAGGGGGAACCGGCATGGTCAAAATCTTCGGGCACCGCGGCTTCTCCGCGGCCTATCCGGAAAACACGATGCTCGCGTTTGAACGGGCGCTTGCCGCGGGCTGCGACGGCGTCGAGTTTGACGTGCAGCTCACGCGCGACAACGTCCCCGTCATCATCCACGACGAGACGCTGCTGCGCACCGCCGGCGACCCCGCCGCCGTCCGCGACCTGCATTTTACCGAGCTTGCCCGCCGCGACGTCTCCTGCCGGTTTTCGGGGCAATGTCCGGCGCAGCGCGTGCCGGCGCTTTCGGAATACTTCGACCTCGTCGAGAAAACGGACTTCATTACGAACATCGAGCTCAAGACCGCCATCGTCGAGTACGACGGCATCGAACGGCTCGTGACCAACATGGTGCGCGACCGGAAGCTTTCCTGCCGCGTGATCCTCTCGTCGTTCAACCACTACACGCTTTTGCGCTGCAAGGCGCTCGCGCCCGAGATTCCCTGCGGCGTCCTCTACGAGTGCCGCATCGCCGAGCCGCAGGAGTACGCTCATCGCCTTGGCATGGAATACCTGCACCCCTGCGAGCTGTTCGTAACCGACGCGGAACTGGCTAAGTACGCGCGCGCAGGCGTGCCGGTCAGCCCCTGGACCGTCGACGACCCCGAGCGCATGCGGTACTTTCTGAGCAGGGACGGCGTCTTCGCGCTCATGACGAACCGGCCCGACGTCGCGCTGCACGTGCGGGCAGAGATGTAGGAGCGGAAAGGGATTGGGGATCGGGGATCGGGGATCGGGGGCCGCGGGCAAAGCCCGCGGGCTTTTTTCTTTTTGCGGGGACTCCGTCCCCGCGCCCCTGCTTCTTTTCTTAAAGAAAAGAAGCAAAGATGCGGGAATTATTGTTTTGGAATGGGTTTTCTCAGGTGGCCGAGGTTGAACGCCGCCCAGCCTCGGCAAATTCCTGCGGGTTTCCAAAGGGGGCCGAAGCTGAGCGCCGCCTGTGGCGGATGAAGCGAAGCGCAGGCCCAGTGAGCAAGGGAGCACAGGCCCAAAGGGGCGTGTGCGACCATTGCGAACTGTGGGCCGCAAGGCTCGGCCCTTTGGCGGGGGTTCGGGGGCGGAGCCCCTGAACGTCCCCTTTAGCGGCACATTCCCCACAGCAATTCTTACGCACACAAAAAAGCGGCGGACCGCTCCGCCGCTTTTCATTATCCGTTCTTAATCCTATTCGTTCCTGCCGAATCCCCGTCACGCTTTCTTCGTGAATATGGTCGCAAAGAAGCTGCCGACGGCGGCGAAGAAGCTCTTGACGTTCTCGTACACGCGGGACACGGTCTGGGCGGCGTTCGAAGCGGTCTGGGCGGTCTTGGCGAGGCTGGTCAGCTTGGACTGCAGCTCTTCGGTGCTGAGGCCCTCGAGCTTGCGCACGAGCGACAGGATCTGTTCGCGCTGCGCGTCGGTGATGGACACGTTGTACATCTTGGCGAGGTTGTCGATCTCGGCGCGCACCTCGGCGTCGGTCATGTCCTTGGTCTTGTCGAGCATGCCCTTGAGTTCCTTGATGAGCTCGGCGGCCTCGTCGGAGCCGATGTATTCGGCCAGCTCGCCCGTTACGACCAATTCCTCCGCGCCGACGGCCTTGGCCAGGTCGGAGAGCGAGTTGCCGGTCATCTTCTCATAGGCCTTGTACACGCCCGTCAGCGCGCCGGTGCCGGACACCGGGAACGGCGCGGTCACGATCACGCTGGCGTCCTCGATGCCCGCGGTGGTCAGCGCGTTTAGGTACATATCCTCGGTGCAGTAATTGATGTTGCGCACCTCGATGGTGAGGCCCGCGCCGGCGTCAAGCTTCTTGATATAGATGCACGAGATCGCAACCGAGCCGATCTTGCGGTCGGGCACGAGGTCCTCGAGGTACGCGCGCTCCTCGGCGTTGGTCACGGTCAGCTCCGGCACCGAGCCCTCCTCGATGCCGAAATCCTGATACACGGCCTTGCGCTGCGCCTTGGTCAGGTCCGCGCCCATCGTGACGCACTCGTCATACGAGCCCAGATACGGCGTGGCCGTAGCGGCGGGCGCCTCCGTGGGCGCCTGCGTCGGTTCGGCCGTCGGCGCGGCGGTGGGCGCCGCCGTCGGCGCGGGCGTTGGCGTGGCGGTTAGGGCCGCGGTGTCGGCCGGCGTCGCGGTCGGGGTCGGGGAGCTATCGGTTCCGCCCTCGTCCGCCAGCGCGAACGGGACCGCCGCGGCAAATACCGTCAGCGCGGCCAGGATCAGGGCAAGCAGTTTCTTCATGGATTTGTCTCCTCCTTTGCAAACGGGGTTCCCCCGCTTCCAGTCCGGCGGGCGCGCTTCTTTGCGTCCGCAGCATTCATCATAGCATGTTATTTTGAAAATGCAGCAAATATGATGTTGAAAAAGTGTAAATAAATTGCTCCGGGCCCAGAAAAAAACCCGAAAAATATATAGTTTGTAATTCGTCGCCGCGCGATGCTATGATGAACTCGATCACAACGATAAGGAGGAACTGTTGAGAAAATGAAACGTCTGACTGCTATCCTACTTGCTCTGTTGTTCACCATCGCCGTCGTAGGCTGCGGAAAGCCCGCCGCCGCCCCCGCGGAGACCGCCGCGAAACCGGCCGCCGACAGCGACTGGGCCTACGTCCAGCAAAAGGGAAAGCTCATCGTCGGCATCACCGAGTATGAGCCCATGAACTATTACGACACGGACGGCACGCTGATCGGTTTCGACACCGAGTTCACCAAGGCCGTCTGCGCAAAGCTCGGCGTGGAGCCGGAGTTTGTCGTAATCGACTGGGATTCTAAAGAGCTGGAGCTGAAGAACAAGAACATCGACTGCATCTGGAACGGGCTGACGATCAACGAGGAGCGCAAGGCCAACATGGACTTCTCCACGTCCTACCTGAAGAACCAGCAGGTCGTCGTCATCCGCGCCGCGGACAAGGACACGTACACAGCGGTCGAGGCCTTTGACGGCAAGACCGTCGTCGCCGAGGGCGGCAGCGCGGGCGCGGCCGCAATCGCGGCCGACATGCCGAACGCCGCGTTCACCGAGATGGGCGCCCAGGCGGATGCCCTGCTCGAGGTCAAGTCCGGCACCGCGGAAGCGGCCGTCATCGACCTGACCATGGCCAAGGCGATGACCGGCGCCGGCACCGACTACGCGGACCTGATGATCGTTACTTCGATCGACATGATGGACGAGGAATACGCCATCGGCTTTAGGGTCGGCAGCGACATCACCGCCAAGGTGAACGAGATCATAGCAACGCTCGCCGCTGATGGAACGCTCGCGGCGCTCGCCGAGAAATACGCCCTGACCGATCTTTTGATCGCCGGCTAAACGCCACATCCGGCGGGGGACAGCAGTTGTCCCCCGCCGCTTTCGTTTCACCGCACATCCATTTATTCCGCATCACTAGAACGCTGAAAAAGAGGACTGCCATATGCCGTTTCTATCTGTCACCCTCAAGCTGCTCGAGGGCTTCGGAAATACGTGCCTGCTCTTTGCCGCTACGCTCCTTGTCGCGCTTCCGCTGGGGCTTCTGATCGCGTTCTGCTCCATGAGCAAGTTCAAGCCGCTCGCCTCGCTCACGCGCATATTCGTCTGGGTCATCCGCGGCACGCCGCTGCTTTTGCAGATCATCGTCGTGTTCTACGGCCCGGGCCTGATCTGGGGCGCGTCCGCCATGGAGCGCATGACCGCCGTGCTGATCGCGTTCGGCATCAACTACTCCGCCTATTTTTCGGAGATTTTCCGCGGCGGCATCGAGAGCATTCCGCGCGGCCAGTATGAGGCCGGGCAGGTGCTGGGCCTGAACAAGGGCCAGATCTTCTCGCACATCGTGCTGCTTCAGGTCGTCAAGCGCATCGTGCCGCCCATGAGCAACGAGATCATCACGCTGGTCAAGGACACGTCGCTCGCGCGCATCATCGCCGTGCGCGAGATCATCATGGAGGCGCAGGTGTACGTCAAGACCGCCGCCCTGATCTGGCCGCTGTTCTATTCCGGCGCGTTCTACCTCGCGTTCTGCGGCCTTTTAACGCTGCTGTTCGGCGCGGTTGAGAAAAAACTGAGCTATTTTGTGGTGTAAAGCTATGGCATTATTGATTGTTGACAACATCAGAAAGAGCTTCGGCCAGCTCGAGGTGCTCAAGGGTATCAGCTTCGGGCTCGAGAAGGGCCGCGTGATGTCGTTTATCGGCTCGTCCGGCAGCGGCAAGACCACGCTTTTACGGTGCCTGAACTTCCTCGAAATGCCGAACGGCGGGAAGATCATCGTAAACGGCACGGCTTTGTTCGACGCCGACGACCCGAGCACGCACAAGGAGAGCGACATCCGCGAAAAACGGCTGCACTTCGGCCTCGTGTTCCAGTCGTTCAACCTGTTTCCGCAGTATACGGCGCGCGAGAACATTTTGCTCGCGCCGAAACTGCTCGCAAAGGACCGGCCCGATTACCGCAAAAACCGCGCCAAGATCCTCGAGGAGCTGAACGACCGCGCCTCCGCCCTGCTCGCCGAGGTCGGACTCTCCGACAAGGAGGGCAATTACCCGCACCAGCTCTCCGGCGGCCAGCAGCAGCGCGTCGCCATCGCGCGCGCTCTCGCGCTCGACCCCGACGTGCTCTGCTTCGACGAGCCCACGAGCGCGCTCGACCCCGAGATCTCGGGCGAGGTGCTGCTCACCATCCGGCGCCTTGCCAATAAGCACATGACCATGATCATCGTCACGCACGAGATGGGCTTTGCGCGCGAGGTCTCCGACCACGTCCTGTTCATGGGCGACGGCCGCGTGCTCGAAGAAGGCCCGCCCGAGGAGATCTTCGGCGACCCGAAGTGCGACCGGCTGAAGAGCTTTTTGGCCGCGGTGCGCTAGGCGCGCGGGCTTATGATCCCAAACAAAAAGCAGCCTGACGGCTGCTTTTTGTTTGGGGTTACGAGGGGACGTCGAGGGCTTCGCCTCAAACACCCGATTTCTTTTGCGAGGGCTTCGCCCTCGTGCTCCTACTTCTTTTCTTAAAGAAAAGAAGCAAAAGATGGGAGAGCCTCGTGCCTTCGCGCTTTGCTCCTACGGGATTCTTAAGGGACTTGTCCCTTAAGCGGGGGTGCGGGGGCGGAGTCCC
>CAZKGE010000057.1:0-5128 GCA_964552065.1 uncultured Oscillospiraceae bacterium
ACGGCGTGTACGCGCGCGTGCAGCCCGAGCACAAGGTGCGCATCGTCAATGCCTGGCGGAAGAACGGCTGCGTGACCGCGATGACCGGCGACGGCGTGAACGACGCGCCGTCGATCAAGAGCGCGGACATCGGCGTGGGCATGGGCATCACGGGCACGGACGTGACGAAGAACGTTGCGGACATGGTGCTCGCGGACGACAACTTCGCCACGATCGTCGGCGCGGTCGAGGAAGGGCGGCGGATCTACGACAACATCCGCAAGGCGATCCAGTTCCTGCTCTCCTCCAACATGAGCGAGGTGATCAGCATATTCGTTGCGACGCTCATGCAGTTTACGATTCTCAAGCCCGCGCACCTTCTTTGGATCAACCTGATCACGGACAGTTTCCCGGCGCTCGCGCTCGGCACCGAAAAAGCCGAGGCAGACCTGATGCGCCGCGCGCCGCGCACGACGAGCGAGGGCATCTTCGCTGGCGGCGTCGGCGGGGATATCCTGTACCAGGGTATCATGGTCTCCATCCTGACGCTTGCGGCCTACTTCACCGGCCACTACATCGAGTCCGGCGTGTGGGAGATTACAAACAGCGCCGACGGCATGACGATGGCGTTTCTGACGATGAGCATGGCGGAGATCTTCCATTCGTTCAACATGCGCTCGCAGCGCGGCAGCGTGTTTAAGCTCAAGACGCAGAACAAATACCTCTGGGCCGCGGCCGCGCTCTCGCTGCTGCTCTCAACCGTGATTCTGTACGTGCCGTTCCTGAGCCGCGCGTTCGGCTTCGAGCACATCAGCCTGATCGAGTACGCGATTGCGCTCGGCCTGGCGTTCCTCGTCATCCCAATCGTCGAGCTCGCCAAGGCGATCCGCCGCGCGGCGGAGAAGCGGGGGAGATAAGGGAAGTGGGATTTGGAAAGCGGCGCGGGGAAACCCGCACCGCTTTTGATGGGGAACGTCGGGGGCGCTGCCCCCGAGCCCCTGCCAAAGGGGGAACCCCCCTTTGGCAGGGGGGCCGCGGCCGAGCGCCGCCTGTGGCGGATGAAGCGAGACAAAGGCCCGGGGACAAAGGAACACAGACCCCAAAAGGCCTGTGCTGTCATCGCGAACCGTAGGACTTGGGACGGAGTCCCCAACGTTCCCTTTCCATAGCGGGAATCTTGAGGCACCGCCGGGATTCCAAAGGGACGTGTCCCTTTGGCGGAGGTTTGGAGGCGGAGCCTCCAACGTTTTCCTTTCCACAAAGGGTTTAACCAAAAACAACAGCGGCGCGGGTTTCCCCGCTTCCTTTACGATCTAAAGCCGCCCCGTTACTCCAGTTCCTCGGACTCGTCGTCGGACTTTCTCAACCACAGCCAGATCGCGGCGATGAACAGGAACGCCGCGGCGGCGATGATGCCGATCAGCATCCAGTTCGGGCCGGTGCCGGTCTTATCCGGCGGAGCCATGGCGACGTCGGACGTAGGCGACGGCGATGCGGAGGCGGCGGGCGTCGGCGTGGGCGTTGCGGCGGCCTGGCTGAGATCGCCGGACGTGAACACATAGTCCGAGCAGCTCGACTGCGTGACGGTCGCCCAGCCGGTGGAATCCAGCGTGGTCTGCTGCACAAGCATGAGCGAGCCGGCCGCCTCGTCGTACTTATAATAGTAGAGCGTCTGGCCCGCGTACTGCGCGCCGACATAGATGCGGATCGTGGCCTCAGCCGGCAGCGCGCCGCCGTAGTTGAAGTGCACGGTCATCACATGCCTGTCGCCGGCGAGCGCCTTGATCGCGTTCTGATGCACGCAGTTGTTCATCGCCGCGCCGAAATCATACCAAACGCGGCCGCTCTCGGACTGCATCGTGTTCTGCGCGAACGTGTAGGTCAGGTTCGTCAGGCGGATCGTAACGGCCTTTTGTTTGTTGCCGTTGATGAGCTTGGTCATCGTCGAGAACAGCACGTTCGTGTTGCTGTCGGACAGAACGAGCTCGTAGAGCACCGTGCTGTCGGTCGAGCCGGCGGTCGTCGTGTCGTCGTCGTCATCGTCGGTCGTGGTGCCGGTCGAGGTGTCGTCGTCGTCGGTGTCCTCGAGCGTGTAGGTCGTGTACTTCGGGCTGATCGGCGACGCTTCGCGCGTGCTCGTCGCCTTGACGCGCTGATAGAACGTGTACGACTTGCCCGCCTTGAGGCTCTTGAACACGTTGCTGTCCTGGAAGTGCGAGCCGTCGATCGAGTACTCGTATCCGGTGTGCGGCGTCAGCGTGATCGAGGTCGTCGTGCGGCTCTTGCGCGTCGGCGCGGCGGGCGTGTCGCCCGTGTAGGCGGCCTTGACGAGCACGGTGGCGGCCGTGCTGTTCGCCGAGCCGTAGGCGTTCGTTGCCGTAAGCACGACGGAGTAATTGGTGGCCGCGTTGAGGTTTGTGACGGTGTACGAGCGCGCGCCCGGGTCGATCGTGAACGTGCTGGACGTGCCGCCGCTCGGTGTGATCGTGAGCTTATAGCTCGTGATCGCGGAGCCGCGCGCGTTCGGCGCGTTCCAGGACACCGTGATCTGGCTGGTCTTGGTCGCCACGTCGATCACGGGCGCGGCGGGGGCCTGCGGCGAGACGTTGTAGCCGGCCGACGAGGTCACAAAGCCGGTGAACTTGGCGCTCGCGCCGCTGACGGCGGTCGCGCGCACCGTGATGGTCTGCCCGAGGTCGCTCTCGCGGATGATATACGTGTTCCCGGCCGCGCCGGAGACCGCGGTGCCAGCGGAGTACCATTGCAGCGTATAATCGGCGGCCGTCGCGCTGCCGAGCGTCGGCGTGGCGGTCAGCGTCGCGCCGAGCGCGTTCGCGCCGGTGATCGCGATGTCGCCGGACAAGGCGGGCCCGACGATGCGGACCAAAGCGCTCTCGGCGGTGCCGGCGTAGCTGCCGCTTGCCGTGACGGCGACGCTGATGTCCTGGCCCGCGTCCACCGCGGCGACCAAATATGTCGCCAGCGTCGCGCCGCCGATGGCCGTGCCGTTGCGCTTCCACTGGTAGGCGTAGGTTACGCCGGAGCCGGCGGGGGGCGCGACCGTCGCGGTCAGCGTGTCGCCCGACTTGGTCACGCCGGATGTGCCGTTTGTCGAGACGGAGAGCGACAGCGCCCCGGGCGTGATCTCGTAGGAATGCGTGAGCGCGCTCGGCGACGGGATGGACGCGTAGTCGCCCGCGTCGGCGCCGGTCAGCGCGGCCGCGGTCGCGGTGTGCGTGCCGACGGCGCTCTCGGTGCCGCCGGTGACGGTGACCGAAACGTCGTCGGCGCTGTTGAGTTTATGCAGCGTTGCCGTGATGTTCGAGGCATTTCCGTCGAACGTGCGCGAATCCGTGCCGGCCCAGGTCAGGCCGGCGTCGGCCCATGCGTACGGCGTGATGTTGACGGTGACGCTGTCGGATAGCGCCAGCGTGTAGTTCGGGTTGGCCGGGTCGAGCGCGAGGCCGGAGACCGTGACCGCCTTGGCGTCCGCGACGTGCCGGTCGGCGACCGTGCCGGAGAGGCCGCTTGCGGCAAGCGCGGGCGAGCCGCCGTCCGTCCATTCGCTCGCGGCGGTGGGGAAGGCCGCGCCGCTCGTGTTCAGCGACACCTGCGTCGTGCCGTCGTATGCGCGGTCGGCCGCCGTAATGCCGGACACGTGCAATGTGCGCGGCGCGATCGAGAACGCGATCGGCGCGGACGCGCCGGCGTAGGTCGTGTCGGCGGGGTCGACCGAGACCACGAGCGTATAGCTTCCGGTCTGCGTCGGCGCCGTTGCGCTCGCGGCATAGGCCGCGCCGGCGAGCGTCGTGCCGGAATAGGTGTAGACGAGCGCGGGCGGGGTCGCGACCGCCGCGCCGCCCGCGTTGTTCTCAGTGATTACAAGCGCACCGGTGTTCGGCGCGGAGGCCGTGTCGCCGTACGTCCAGCCCGCGATCGTGACGCCCGTGATCCTGACCGGCGTCTTTGCCGTGAACACCGCAAACAGCGTCACATCACTCTCCGGCATCGCGAACGTCACGCTCGGGGCGTAGATATCGGTCAGCGCAATTCCCGCGGCTACCCAATGGCTGAAATACTCGCCGGCCTTCGTGCCCGCGTTGACGGTCACGCTTGCACCCGCGGCATAGGAGCCCGAAGCGGTCGCGCCGGTCCCATCGCTGACGACGGTCAGCGTGTGGTTGGCCGCCTTTGCGGAGACAAAACAAACGGACAGCATCGCGAGCGCGCAGAACGCCGCCGCGAGCCGCCGGATGGATCCGTACCTCATAAGGACACCCCCTTTGATGAATTCAACAAATCCTATGCTTGTCACCCGAAAATAGTGTCATACTGCTACTAGTACAGTATGACACATTGCACTTCCCTTTGCAATGAACAAAGGGTGAAAAAACCGTTAACGCGCGCGCGAAAAACGACATATTCCGCCCGAGATGGCGCGCGTGGGGCAGACGTTTATACATTTTTGGCAACGGATGCATTCTGGATGGTTCGGGTTTGTCAAAATAGGCGCCTGCATCGGGCACTCGCGCTCGCATCTGCCGCAGCGGACGCACTTGTTTTTGTCGACGGCGAGGCGGTACAGCCCCACGCCGTTGAACAGGCCGTAGAGCGCGCCGAGCGGGCAGAGGTATTTGCAGAACGGCCGGAACATCAGGACCGAGAACGCGAGCACGGCAATCAGCACGAACAGCTTCCAGAAAAACAGCGGCCCCGCAAGGGCGCGCAGGCCCGCGCTGCCGAGCACGAGCGGCAGGCCCCCCTCGAGCGTGCCGGCGGGGCAGAGCAGCTTGCAGAAAAACGGCGTGGAGATGCCGTATTTACCCAAAAGCAGCAGCGGCAGCGCGACGACGAGCACGGCGAGCACGGCGTACTTGAGGTACCGCAGCGGCCGGTCGGCGCGCGCGGGGATGGAGAGCTTTTTGACGCGAATTTTGTCGAGCAGGTCCTGCAGCAGGCCGAACGGGCACAAAAACCCGCAGACGAGCCGTCCCAACAGAATGGAGAACAGCAGCAGCAGCCCCGCGACATACTGGATCGCGGCCGTCCTTCTCGAGCCGAGCGCGGCCTGCAGCGAGCCGATGGGGCAGGCGCCGAACGCGCCCGGGCACGAATAGCAGTTCAGCCCCGGCACGCAGACGGCTTTCGT
>CAZKGE010000057.1:5228-10887 GCA_964552065.1 uncultured Oscillospiraceae bacterium
CGAACGCGCCCGGGCACGAATAGCAGTTCAGCCCCGGCACGCAGACGGCTTTCGTCCGGCCGCTGAACACCGTCGCGTTCAGAAAGCCCTGGAAATAGCCGTTCTGAAACACGGCGGACAGAACCTGGACGACGCGCCGTTTTTCCATGTCAGCCCACCCCGATGCACTCGAGGCAGATGCGCGCGGCCTTGGCGAACACGGTCCGCGCGCCGCCATTGGCCGCGCCCAGCACAAGCAGCACGACGGCCGCGATCGAAAGCGTGGCGAACAGCCATACGGAACGGGACTGTTTCAAGCCGGGCTCACCTCCAAAACACGCAATGCGCAGCGCGCGGTTTTTTTTCAGTATACCGCAGAGCGCCGCCGCGGGCAAGCCGCGGGACGAATCGGAGGTTTATGCGCGGCCGCGCGGCCGGTACGCGGGACTTGCTCTTTTTTTGCCGGTGTGTATAATAAAAACATTGAGTTTTGAGGTATAGAAATAAATGTCTCTCCGGACCAAATCCATGCTGTCTATGCTGCTTTGCGCCGCGCTGTGGAGCATCGCGGGCATATTCATCAAGCTGATCCCATGGAACGCGCTCGTCATCGCCGGCACGCGCAGCCTGATCGCCGCCGTGGTCGTGTTCGGCTATATCAGGCTCCGCCGCCTGCCGCTGGTATTCAACAAGCGGACGCTTTTGATCGCCGTGACGCTGGCGGGCACGTTCTGCGCGTTCGTCGGCGCGAACAAGCTCACCACCGCGGCCAACGCCATCGCTCTGCAGTACTGCGCGCCCGTGTTCATACTGCTCTATAACGCCGCCGTGCTCAAGCAGCGGCTCCGCGCCGCGGACGTTGTGGTCGTGGCGCTGACGCTCCTTGGCATCGCGCTGTTCTTTTTTGACAATCTCGGTTTTGGCAGCACGCTTGGGAACCTGGTCGCCATACTCGCCGGCGCGTTTTTTGCCGCGATGTTTCTGACCACGTCGGGCGTCGACGAACCGACGCGCATGAGCGGCCTGTTTCAGGGGCAGCTGCTCACGGCGCTCGTCGGCGTCCCGCTGGCGTTCGTGTTCGATACGCCCGTGACCACGGCGGCCGTCGTCAGCCTGCTCGTGCTCGGCGTGCTCCAGCTTGGGCTGCCGTATGTGCTCTATACGATCGCCATGCGCGGCTGCCCGCCGCTGGTCTGCTCGCTGCTCTCCGTGCTCGAGCCGCTGCTCAACCCCGTCTGGGTGCTGCTGTTTACCGGGGAGGCGCCGTCCGTTTTTGCGCTGATCGGCGGCGTCATCGTCGTCGGCAGCATTACGCTGTGGTGCGTTTACGATCAGAAGCAGTCCTCGCGCGCCGCGGCCGCGGCGGCCTAGGATTCGACAGATTCTTCCAATTGTCCGGTGTGTTTGCCGCGCTATACTCATGATCGAGGGGATCAAATCATGTATTTAGCCGACAGCGGCAATGTTGCCATCGTAGCCGACAGCACCTGCGATCTTTCCAAGGAGCTCGTGCAGCGCGCGGGCGTTTCAATCGTGCCGCTCTGCGTCAGCCTCGGAAACGCCACATACCGCGACGGAATCGAGACCGAGCCCGCCGCGCTGTTTCGGTATGTCGACGAAACGGGCGGGCTGCCCAAGACCGCCGCGCCCTCGCCGGAAGATTTTGCGGCCGTGTTTTCGAAGCTTGCGGCGGCGGGCCGGGACGTCGTGTATGTCGGCATCAGCAGCGAGCTTTCGGCGTCGCTCAATAACGCGCGCATAGCCGCCGAAGGGTTTGAAAACGTATCCGCCGTCGACTCGCGCTCGCTCTCGGCGGGGATCGGCCTGCTTGTGCTGCGCGGCGCGGAGTACGCCGCGGAGGGGCTGCCCGCGCGGGAGATCGCGGAACGGCTGACGCGGGACGCCGCGCTCGTCGAGGCGAGCTTTGTGATCGACACGCTGACCTACCTGCATAAGGGCGGCCGCTGCAGCTCGGTCGCCGCGCTCGGCTCCAATCTGCTCAAGATTAAGCCGTGCATCGAGGTGCGCGCCGGCCGCATGCAGGTCGGCAAGAAATACCAGGGCACGCTGAAGCGCTGCCTGGAGAAATACGTCGAGGAGCGGCTGACCGGCCGCGACGACATCGACTCGCGCCGCGTCTTCATCACGCATACCTTGCAGGACGAATCGCTCGTCGAACATGTGAAAGCCGCGGTCGAGCGCGCAATGCCGTTTGACGAGATTCTGATTACGAAAGCCGGCAGCACGATCGCCAGCCACTGCGGCCCGGGCACGCTCGGCGTGCTGTTCTGCCGGAAAGCGGAATAAAAACGCCGCGCTGCAGCGGCGAAGAGAAATGGGATTTCTATTAACTTAACGGGTCGCAACCGAGCGGGCCGCGGCCGGCGGCATGCAGGACGGCGGATGCCCAAAACGAGCCGAACGACCAAGGAAAACACCGAATCTACGCGTCGAACAGCGTGAGCTGCCCGGCGCTTTTTTTCTCGGGGAACTCGTGCAGATAGGCAAACAGGTCCGCGCCGCCAAGGCGGATGCCGTACTGCGCGCACTCGTCCGAAAGCACGCGCATGAGGCGCGCGTGATTTGGGCTTGTGACCATGTAGGCGTTCCCGTACGCACGGACGTAGCGCTCGCGCAGGCCGGGGAAATGCCGGTCGAGCTGCGCGTAGAAGTATTCGCGGTTGCCCTCGCGCAGCGTCATGCCGATGCCGAAGCACAGGATCGAGCCTACGCCCGCGTCCGCGCACGCGCGCACGATGCCGGTCACGTTTTCCTCGGTGTCGTTGATAAACGGCAGCAGCGGCGAAAACCAGACCAGCGTCGGAACGCCCGCGTCGCGCAGCGCGGCGAGCGCAGAAAGCCGCTCGCGCGTGGTGGAGACGCACGGCTCGACGATTTTGCACAGGTCCTCGTCGAACGTCGTCAGCGTCATCTGCGCGACGCAACGCGCGTTTCTGTGAATCGCAAAAAGCAGGTCGAGGTCGCGCAGGATGCCCGCGGACTTGGTCAGGATCGTGAGGCCGAAGCCGCGCCGTTCGATGATTTCGAGACAGGTCCGCGTCAGCTTCAGCTCCCGTTCCAGCGGCAGGTATGGGTCGGACATCGAGCCGGTGCCGATCATGCAGCGCTTGCGCTTCTTCTTGAGCGCCTCCTCGAGCAGCCGGGGCGCGTTGACCTTATACGCCACGTCCTCGAACAGGTGGTCCATCTGATAGCAGCGGCTGCGCGAGTCGCAGTAGATGCAGCCGTGCGTGCAGCCACGGTAGAGGTTCATGCCGTTTTCAGAGGAGAGCAGCCCTTTTGCTTCGATCGGATGCATAATCAGAAGTATAGCACACTTGCGCGCTTTCTCGCGCGGGAGTATCATAGCTATGATATGAATATTGTCGATTTAACGCACTTAATCCGGCCAAGCATGCCGGTGTATCCGGGCACCGAGGGCCCGAAGCTCGTGCCGGCCAACACGGTCGAGCGCGACGGCTTCTGCGAGACGCTTTTGACGCTGTACTCGCACACCGGCACGCACATGGACGCGCCGGCGCATCTGTTTATGGACCGACCGGCGCTCGACGCGTTCCCCGTGTCCGCGTTCTGCGGCACGGCGCTGACCATCGACTGCAGCAAACTGGCAAGCGGCGCGCGTATCACGATGGACCGCATCCGGCCGCGGCTGGCCGAGGCCGAGAAGGCGGACTTTTTGCTTTTCTTCACGGGCTGGTCGCGCAATTGGGGCCGCGACGCGTATTTTGCCGGTTTTCCCTTGATGGCGCGCGAGGTCGCGGAGTTTTTAATCCGGACGAAGAAAAAAGGCGTGGGGCTGGACGCCATCAGCGTCGACGCGGTGGGGGACGCGGCTCTGCCGATCCATAAGCTGCTGCTTAAGAACGCCGACATCGTGATCGTGGAGAATTTGACGAATCTCGAGCAAACGCTCGGCGCGCCGTTTACGTTTTTTACGCTGCCGCTGAAGTTTGCAAACGCGGACGGCGCGCCCGCGCGCGCGATCGCGCTGCTCGGGTGAGGTGCGGGGAGGGCGGGGCGTAAAAAAGAGGTTCGACGCCTCGATGCTATGGCAAAGCGGAGTCGAACCCGGTTGGTTTGCGATGCGCGGGGGCCCGGCCGGGTCCCCGATTTGTTTTTGTTACGCGTGCCTGCCGCGCGCCTTGCGCGCAAGGTTTGCCGGTTCGATGCAGACGGAATCGCCTTCTTCGAGCGCGGAGACGCCGATGGCGTGGGTCGTGTGCCGGCGGCAATCCTCGCAGCGGCAGCTGCTTTCGTAATGCCGCGGCTCGGTGTAGGTCGTGATCACGCCCTCGAAGTTGCGAAGCACCACCCGCCCCGGGGACTGCGAGATGACGTAGTTCGGCATGACGGGCATCTTGCCGCCGCCGCCCGGCGCGTCGACGACGAACGTCGGCACGGCCAGGCCCGACGTATGCCCGCGCAGCCCCTCGATGATCTCGATGCCCTTGGAGACCGGCGTCCGAAAATGTGAAAGCCCCTTGCTCAGGTCGCATTGGTAGATATAGTACGGCCGCACGCGGATCAACAGCAGCTGCTGCACGAGCTTCGTCATCACATGCACGCAGTCGTTCACGCCCGCGAGCAGCACGCTCTGGTTGCCCAGCGGGATGCCCGCGTCGGCGAGCAGCGCGCAGGCGCGCGCGCTCTCCGAAGTGATCTCGTTTGGGTGGTTGAAGTGCGTGTTGACATAGAGCGGGTGATAGCGCCGCAGCATGGAGACGAGCTCCGGCGTGATGCGCTGCGGCATGACCACGGGCATGCGCGTGCCGATGCGGATGATCTCGACGTGTTCGATCGCGCGGAGCTTTTGCAGCACGCGCTCAAGCTTCTCGTCGGACAGCGTGAGCGGGTCGCCGCCGGACACCAGCACGTCGCGCACCTCCCCGTGCGCGCGGATGTAGTCCAGGCAGCGCTCGAGAGCCTCCTCGGACAGCGGGCGGTCCGTATGCCCCGCAAACCGCCTGCGCGTGCAGTGGCGGCAATACATCGAGCACTGGTCGGTCACGAGCAACAGCACGCGGTCCGGATACCGGTGCGTAAGGCCCGGCACGGGCGAGTCGACTTCCTCGTGCAGCGGATCGAGCTGGTCCTCGGGATACGTGATCAGTTCGCCCGCGGACGGGACCGCCTGCCGGCGGATCGGGTCGAACGGGTCGGAAGGGTCGATCAGCGAGAGATAATACGGCGTGATCGCCATGCGCAGCGACTGCAGGCAGGCGCGGATGTTCTCCACCTCATCGGTTGTGAGCGAGAGGACGCATCGAAGCCGGTCGAGCGACTCGACGCGGTGCGCAAGCTGCCATCTCCAGTCGTTCCATTGTTCGTCCGGCACGTCCGAAAACAGACCGAACATCCTGCTTTGTTTCATATATATTACTTTCCTGCCCGCGCGTCAAACCGCGCGGACACCAAATAAAATTGCGAAGAAAAAAGCTGCCGACGGTATCCATTCCGGCCGACGAGCCTCGCCGAGCCCGGGGATCGCGTTTTTCGGCGGCCGCCGCGGCTGCCGGACGTCCGGTGTTTTACAGTTTTTCCCGAGTCAAATACAATTTTCGCTTGCATTATAGCGCGCGCAATGTGGGCTGTCAATTGCATAAAAATGATCTAGCCCCCGAAAACCGGACCAGCTACAATGTTAGGAAAAAGAGAAAAA
>CAZKGE010000058.1:0-1590 GCA_964552065.1 uncultured Oscillospiraceae bacterium
CTATTACCTCGACGAAAAGCTCGACATCACCGGCCTGACCGTGCGTGTGGCGTACACGAAGGACCGCACGACCGTGTCCGGCTACGGCACGCAGACGCTCGCGGACTGCTACATTCCGGGTTTGACGGACAAGATGGACGCCGTCGGCCCGCGCTCCTATGAGATCCAGTACACGGACAAATACGGCGAGTCAGCCACGGCCGCCACGCTCACCGTTTCGGTTGCAAACTCGATCGCCTCGGTCGCGGTCAACCCCGTGACCCTGAACTTCGAATATTCCGCGATTGCTTCGGCGACGACGCAGCCGTTTACTCTGACGCTGCCGGCGGGCGCGCCGGCCAGCGCGGTCGCCTGGGAGAACTCCAACCCCAAGGTAGCCTCCTACGTCTACAACGAGACCACCGGCGTCGTGACGGTCACGCCGCTTGCCCCGGGGACCACGAGCATCTCGGTCCGCGCGCGCGGCACGACCAGCGTAATCGCGAGCTGCGCCGTCACGGTCGAGGGCGATCCCGCGGCCAAGGTGCTCGCGTTTAAGCTCAACGTCGACACCTACGACCTGCTCATCGGCAGCAGCTACGCGCTAATCCCGGTGTTCACGCCCGCGACGGCTTCGGACGGCGTGACCTGGTCGATCGTGAGCAGCTCCACGCCGAACGTCATCGACGAGGCGAAGTTTACAAACGACGGCATCATCACCGGCCTCAAGCAGGGCACCGTCACGCTGAAGGCAACGACCAAGACGGCGAAGGATTCGTCGAGCAACTTCTTCACCGACACCTGCGTGGTGAACATCATCCCGGTGTACGTCGACAGCGTGACTTTGACCGATACGGAGAAGACGCTCTACGCCGGCAGCTACTACACGATCTCCGGCACCGTGCTGCCCGCCGACGCGACGGACAAGACCATCGCCTGGACCAGCAGCGACGATTCCAACCCGCCCGCGACCGGCGCGATCGTCAAGATCACGCAGGTCGACGCCAACAGCGGCAAGATCACGACGGACCGGCAGAAGTTCCTCGATTACTGCACCGCCAACAACGCCACCAAGTACACCGCGACCATCACCGCGGTCGTGTCCGGCGGCAAGACCGCCAAATGCACGGTTACCGTGATCAAGGGCACGCAGCTCACCGACCTCTCGCTGGACAAGCACAGCCTCACGCTCGCGCTGAATCAAACGGCCAAGCTGACGCCCACGCTGACCCCCAGCACGGCGAGCAACCAGGAGCTTGAATGGACCAGCACCAAGCCCGCGGTCGCCACGGTCGACGGCAGCGGCAACGTCAAGGCGGTCGGTGCCGGCAGCACCGTGATCCGCGCGCAGGCCACCGACGGCAGCGGCCGGTACGACGAGTGCGTCGTGCAGGTTTCCGCCGTGCTGATCCAGAGCATCACGGTCACGCCGTACATCAGCACGATCGCCGAGGAGGCCACGCTCGACCTCGTCGCCAACCTCTATCCCGCCAACGTGTCGAGCACGAAGGTGACCTGGTCGAGCCTGAACGAGAGCATCGCCAAGGTCGACGCCAACGGCAAGGTGACCGGCACGGGCGGCGGCGTCACCGTCATCCGCGCAACCTCGGC
>CAZKGE010000058.1:1690-10815 GCA_964552065.1 uncultured Oscillospiraceae bacterium
GTGCGCTCGCAGCCGTCCGGCGCCAGCAAGCAGGTCGGCTACGCCAACCTCGGCGCGCGCTACAAGGTCCTGGGCCAGGTCGGCAACTGGTATAAGATCCAGTACAGCTCCTCCAAGGAGGGCTACATCTGGGCCAGCTACCTCGAGCTTTCCAGCGCCACGGCCAGCTATGTATCGGCGGGCGCGTCCACCTCGACGGGCACGGGCACGGACACGTCGACCACCACGCCCACCAAGGTGACGATCACAAACTGCAACTCGTATGTCAACGTCCGCAAGGGCGCGGGCACGTCCACCGAAAAGATCGGCACCGCCGCGCTCAACTCGACGTATCCGTACCTGGCCACCGACGGCGACTGGATCAAGATCACCTACAACAACGACGTGGCCTACATCCACAAGGATTTCTGCCTGCTGAGCTAGGCGGACCCTGATCGAACGGGGATTGTAAACCACCCGGCGCCTGCCTTTCGGCAGGCGCCGGGTTCTGCGCAGGATGGGGGAAATATGACACGGAAGAAAATGGCCGCTTTTATTCTGGTCACGATCCTGATGTTGGGCTTCCAGTACTCGCTCAACTTCCTTTCGCCGCTCGTCGCCGACGATTATGATTACTGCTTCAACTCCGCCGGACAACGGACGGGTTCGGTTGGCGAGATCATCGAGACGCAAATCGTCCACTACAACATGACAAACGGCCGTTCCATCGCGCACTTTTTTGCTCAGCTGTTCCTCTTTCTGGGAAAACCGCTGTTCAACGCCGTCAATGCGCTCCTCTACTGCCTGTTCGCTCTGCTCGTATACGCCCATATCAACGGCCGCGCGAAACCAAACATCTATCTCTACCTCTGCGTTCACGTTGCGTTGTGGTTCCTGCTGCCGGTATACGGCTCGACCGTACTGTTTCTCACGGGCGCATGCAACTACCTCTGGATGACGGCCCTTATTCTGGCCTTTCTGCTTCCCTACCGGCTGTACTTGGAGACCCCCTTTCGCGCGCGCGAGATTTTCACCGCCCCCGCAATGCTTGTGTTCGGTGTCGCCGCGGGTTGGAGCAACGAAACCGCCGCCGGCTGTGCGCTTCTGTTTGCCGCGCTGGGGGCCATTCTACTGTTGAAAAGAAAGGGGAAACTACCGCTGTGGTGGATCGCAGGGCTGCTCGGCTGCGCGGTTGGCCTGCTCGTTATGATAAAAGCGCCGGGCAACGCGATCCGGCTCGACGGCACGACCGAAACCTGGTCCGGCGCTTCCCTGGCGGGGCACGTGATCTCCCTGGCGCTCGTCTATACCGCAGAGTACTTAAAACGCTTCCTCGCGCTGCTTGGCGTGTTCCTCGTACTGTTGCTCTTTGGCGAATTCCGCGGCATCCGGCGCGAAACGCTGTGCGTTTCGCTGCTCTATCTACTGCTGTCGCTCGCCGGCAACTACGTGATGCTGCTCTCCCTTGTCTATCCCCCGCGCGCGCAGTTTACGTACACCGTGTTCCTGATCCTGGCATTCGGCCACTTCATGATAAACTCCGGCTATGTCCTGCGCGTCGCGCCGGCGCGCTATGCGCTGACGCTCGCCGCGGCGCTGCTGTTTTCCACAAGCGCCTGCATGCAACTGAACGATCTCGGCGCAGTGTATACGCAGTGGCGGGAGCGCGAACAATTTATTTTGGCGCAAAAAAACGCCGGTATCTCCGACGTTACCGTGTCCGCAATCGACAGCCGGACCCTATACGCGTCGCTCGTCACGGGCGATATCAAGGCCGATCCCGCGGACTGGATCAACCGGGGTGTCAGCCGTTATTACGGAATCCGTTCGATCCGGACCGCAGACTGATTGCCGCGCGACCAGATCAGAATCCCCGCGGACGGCGCGCCTATACGAATGGAAAACATTGGTGCATCCAAAGCGGCGAGCAATCTTCGATGCAGGGCAAGGAGCCTGAGCGAAACGTAGCGGCGCTGCGTTAAGCGCAAGGCGACACCGCCCTGCGCGAAAAGGGCCGCTGCGACGATGCGTTTATGTTTGGAATTCGTATTAGTTGCCGCCCGCTTCCCATTCCGTCCGGACCGCGGCCAAAAATTCCTCGACCTTTTCCTCCGGCGTCGCCCAGGACGTGCAGAGGCGGAACACGTCCCGCGTTTCGTCATGCGGCTCCCAGTAGCACAATAGGAACCGGTCGGAAAGGCGCTCGACAATGCGCCGCTCGAGGATCGGGAACAGCTGGTTTGCGCGCGTCTCGATCAAAAACGGTACGCCCAACTCGGCAAATCCGGTGCGCAATCGCTCCGCCTGCGCGTTGGCATGGTGCGCCAGCTCGAAATACAGCCCGTCGCGGAACAGTTCGTAGAACTGCAGCCCGAGCAGCCGGCCCTTGGCCGGCATCGCGCCCTTCTGCTTCTGGATATAGCGAAAATCCTGTTTTATCTTTTCATTCAAGATCACGAGCGCCTCGCCGCAGTACGCGCCCATCTTCGTGCCGCCGATATAGAATGCGTCGGCAAGCCGCGCGATGTCCGGCAGCGTCAGATCGCTTCCCCTTGCTGTCAGCGCGCAGCCCAGCCGCGCGCCGTCGAGATAGAGCGGGATGCCGTATTCGTCGCAGACGGCCCTTATCGCGGCAAGCTCGCCCTTTGTGTACAGCGTCCCGTACTCCGACGGGTGCGAGACATAGACCATGCCGGGCTGCACGATGTGCTCGTGCGTGACGTCCGCGTAATGCTGCCGCAGCACGGCCAGCACGGCCTCGGCGGTCAGCTTGCCGTCCTGCGCGGGGAGTGCGATGACCTTGTGGCCCGTCGCCTCGATCGCGCCGCTCTCATGCTGGTTGATATGCCCCGACGCCGCGCCGATCACGCCCTGGTGCGGGCGCAGCGCCGCCGAAATGAGCGTCAGGTTCGTCTGCGTGCCGCCGAACAAAAAGTGCACGTCCGCGTCCGGCCGCCCGCACGCGGCGCGGATCGCTCCGCGCGCCAGGTCCGAGTACGCGTCCTCGCCGTACGGCGTCGCCTGCTCGCGGTTCGTGCGCAGGAACGCCTCCAGGATGCGTTCGTGCGCGCCCTCGCTGTAATCGTTGACAAAGCTGAATGGTTCCGGCATCTCTCTTCCTCCCAAGCACACTAGTGACAGTATAAGCCCCGCGCGCGCCCCGTTCAACAGGCTGCGGCAGATTTATTGAAAAACCGTGCCACATTGAGCGGCCGAGCGGCTTGCGATGCGTGACGAAAACGCGTATATTGGGTTTATCCGGCTAAACCAATTTTTTACAGAAGGAGTCCGTCATGCTGCGTCGCATATTTTCCGGGCCGCAGCGCGCCAAGTGGGTCGCCCTGCTGCTCGCGGCGATGTTTTTCGCTTCACTCACGCCGATATTCGCCATCTCGGTCTATGCGCGGCCCGCGCTGGACGACTATCTCTTTTCTAGCCTTACGCATGAGACGTGGACCCGGACGCATTCCATTTGGGCCGTGCTGCGATCCGCCGCGGCGGTCACCAGCGAAACCTATCGCTCCTGGCAGGGGTCGTATACAGCAATATTTCTGTTCACCCTGCAAACGGGATTATTTTCGGAGCATCTGTACTGGATCGGCTTGTGCATCAATCTTGTACTGTTTCTCATATCCAATCTGTACTTTTTTTCTGCGTTTTTGCCGCGTATGCTAAAACTTGATCGTTGGCAATCACTTTCTGTCGCCGTGCTGTTAACGACCATCTTCTTACAACTGCTGCCGTCCGCGGCGCAGGGATTTTACTGGCATTGCGCCGTCAGTTGCTATCTTTTTTTCCACAGCCTCTCCCTCCTGCTTGCCGGCATGCTGTGCAAAAGCGCGGCCGGCCCGCGGAAGCGGTACCTCGTGCTGGCCCCGCTGGTCGCCTTCCTTGCGGCGGGCAGCAACTACTCCACGCTGCTGAGCCTGGCCGTCCTGTTCGCGCTGTATATGGGGTATCTGTTGTTTTGGAAAAAGCGCAATACGGCCGCGGTCGTAGCCTGCGCCGCATATTTTTCCGGCCTGCTAATCAACGTGCTCGCGCCCGGCAACGGCGCGCGCATGCTTGAGTACGGCGTTTCGATCGGCGCGGCCGAGTCCGTCGTACAGTCGTTGACCGACACCGCCAACCTGATCTGCCAGTGGACGAGCGCGCCGTTCGTGCTGCTCGAGCTCTGCACGGTCCCGTTTCTGTGGCGGGCCGCAAAAGCGGCGCGCTTCCGGTTCCGCTTCCCGCTGCTCGTCACGGTCGGCAGCTATCTGTTTATCGCGGTCGGGCTCACGCCGCTGATCTACGGCTACGGCGAAATCTCCGCCTGGGCGACGCGCGTGTACAACATCCTGTTCTTCCAGTACGCAATCCTCGCCTGCGTCAACCTGTTTTATCTCCTCGGCTGGTTGCACCGTGTGCTCGGCGAAGCCGGCGGAATGGCGGCGAAAGCCCAGGTTCATCCGGCGCAGCCGCATGCGGACCAGCTGCCGCATCACACGTTCACCGCGCTCATTGCCCTGGCGGCGCTCGTCGCGGTGTTCTCGTGGTCCTCGATACAGACGCAATACTACGGTTTCCGCCTCTCGCGCGTCACGTCCGTCAGCGCGTTGGTCTCGCTGCGCGACGGCGGCGGCGCCGCCTACGCGCGCGAGATGGACGCGCGGTTGCCTGCGCTGAACGACGATTCGCAGAAAAACCCGACATTCCCGCCGCTGACGGCCGAGCCCTACGTGCTGCATATATTGGACATCGACGAAAACCCCGGCAACTGGGTTAACGCCATGGTGGCCGGCTATTACGGCAAGGACAGCGTCGCGCTGACGCAGGTGCCCTGACCGCAGCAGGCCGGAAAGAAACGCCCCGGTATTATCGGCCGCCTCGGCCGCAAAAAAGGGCCGCGCGATCTTCGCGCGGCTCCTTGACATCCGCCCTTTGTTTCCCCCGCCTATCCCTGGAACTCGTCCTCGCCGCCGCCGGGCACGGCGGAGGGCGACGGAGGCGGGGATGTCGCGGCGCCCGTGTCCCCGGTGTCGCCCGTGCCGTCGTCGGGCGCCGCCGTTCCGTCGCCGGTGTCGCCGGTGTCGCCGGTGTCGCCGGTATCGTCCTCGGGCGCGGCCGTGCTCTGGGCCAGGATTTGGGACAGCTCGCGCGGCGAATACACCGTGCCACCCTTGGCCGAAAGGAACAGCGTACCCCAGTAGACGTTCTGCTGCATGAACTGCGGCAGCTCGCTGTGCAGCGAAAGCAGCTTCTCGTCGAGGTCCGTCGGCTGGCCGACCTGGATCTTAAGCCCGTTCTTGGCGACCATCGTGATCGCGAGCGGCGTGGTCAGATCGATCGAGGCGATCGAGCCGAGCAGGTCGTACTCCTCGAGCTTGCCGATCATCTGGATCAGCGTCGCCGTGCCGAAGTCGTCCGTGTCGCCGAGCCGCTGGCCAAGCTGGAAGCCCGTCATGCTGATGCCCGTGACCTGCAGAAGGTCGCTGATGTCCGTGCTGCCGCCCATCGAGAGCACGTAGCCGTTCTTGTCGATGATGACGTTGTAGTCGAGGCCGATGATGCCGGCGACCTCCTTGCGCTCCGTCACGGCGATGCGCACGCGCGAGGGGAATATGTACGTCAGCGAGTCCACCTGCAGATAGGGGTTCTCCTCAATCTTCTCCTTAGCCTCGTCGAGGTGGACCGTGAACATGTGCTTGCCGTACTGCAGGCCGGAAAGCTGCACGACGTAGTCCGTGCTGTATGTTTCGTTGCCCACGACGATGATATCGGACAATAAAAACGCGTAGTACATCGCCACAACCACGCCCGCGGCGATAAAGCCGGTAAACGCGATGTTGCCCAGGGCGTTGCGAATCGCCAGCCGGCGGCGCTTCCTGCGCTGCTGCTTGGTCAGGTACTCCTTGTGCTTGCGGTTTGCCTCGCGCTCGCGCTGCTCCTTCTTGGCCTGCTCGACGCGCTGCATCTCCTCGGTCTCGTTGATGTGGATGCGCGCCGCCGTGCGGCTGCCGGTCCTGAATATGCGCGTGCGGCTGCTTCTTTTGAGGCTCTCGTCCTCGTCGTCGTCGAACAGCCGGATCTCCTCGGGCAGCTCCACGCGCTTTTCCGGCGCGGTATCGTCGATGTCCGGCGCGAGCGCGAACGGGTCCTCGACGACGGGCTCGCCGTCGTCCCAGGTAAGGTTGTCCACCGCGGTGAGGTCGATCTCGTCGGAATACTCGAGCTCGTCGTCCGAAAACAGGCTGACGGTCGCCTCGCCCTCGGCCGCGCGGCCCTTCTTCTTGCCCTTGCCCCGCTTTTTCGCGCTCTTCTTTTTGGGCTTGTCCTCGCCGAACCCGTCGTCGAATTCGTCCTCGTCGTCCTCGTCCTCGTCGTCAAACAGATCGAGCTCCTCGTCGCCCTCGTCGTCGAACTCCACGGGTTCGAAGAAATTGGACCAGAAGCTGCGCTTTCTCTCCTGCTTACCGGAGCTTTGTTGTCCCTTGCCCTTCGCCATTCCGCCTTTGTCAGTCGTCCCGCCTCGTTACGTTTGCCCCCAGGCGGGTCAACTGCTCCTCGAATTTTTCGTACCCGCGGGCGATCATCTCCGCGCCGCACACGGTCGTGATCCCGTCGGCCGCGAGCCCCGCCAGCACGAGCGCCGCGCCGCCGCGCAGGTCGCGCGCCTTGACGACGGCACCGGACAGCCCGGAAACGCCGTGGATGATCGCCGTCCGGTCGCGGATGATGCTGACCCCGCCCATGCGGGCCAACTCCGTGGCGTGCCGGAAGCGGTTCTCGAACACGTTCTCGACGATCACGGTCGTACCGTCGGCGATCGTCGCGAGCGCAAACATCTGCGCCTGCATATCCGTCGGGAAGCCCGGGTGCGGCATCGTCTCGATGCGCACGGGCGCGCGCGGCCGGTTTGGGCACACCAAGGTCACCGCGGTGTCGTACACCTTCAGCGCGCAGCCGCACTCGGTCAGTTTGGAGAGCACGCCCTCCATGTGGTCCGGCACGACGTTCGTGACCGTCACCTCGCCGCGCGTGATCGCGGCTCCGACGAGCATGGTGCCCGCAGCGATGCGGTCGGGCATGATGCGGTAGCGCACCTCGCGCGGCTCGTACCCGTCGCGGATCACGATCGTCGACGATCCCGCGCCCGAGACATGAAACCCCGCCGCGCACAAAAAATTCTGCAAATCGACGATCTCCGGCTCGCGCGCGGCGTTGCGGATCACGGTCTCGCCCTTGGCCGCCGTCGCGGCCATCATGATGTTCTCCGTTGCCCCCACGCTCGGATAATCGAGGTGGATCGACGCGCCCGCAAGGCCCGTTCCGTCGCAATAGATGCGGCCGCCGTCCTCGCGGATCGAGGCGTTCAGCGCGGCCAGGCCCTTAATATGCAGGTCGATCGGGCGGTTGCCGATCTCGCAGCCGCCCGGATAGGTCACGACCGCGCGGCGGAACCTGCCGAGCACCGGTCCCAATAAAAATATCGACGACCGCAGCTCCTTGCTCAGGTGCTCGGGCAGCTCATAGCGGTCCGCGTGTTCCGCGTCCACCAGGATCTCGCCGCCGCGCTGCTCCACCTTGCAGCCGATAGTGGACAGGATGCCGAGCATGTTGGTCACGTCGGAAAGCTCGGGGCAGTCGGTGAGCAGCACGGCGCGCTTGGTGAGCACACAGGCCGCCAATATTGGCAAAACCGCGTTCTTGGCGCCGAGAACGCGGCTCTCTCCCACGAGTCTCGCCCCGCCCGCGACGATCAGTTTCGGCATGGAACACCTCCGGAAGCAATTCACTGCATTCTATGCTGCTCCGGAGCCGAATGTGTCGAAACCCCCTGCGGGCCCGCCTAGAGGGAACTCGTATGCCTGGAGATGTTGAGCAGCACCCCCATGGCGGCAAGGAAAATCATCATCGAGGAGCCGCCCGCGCTGATGAACGGAAGCGCCTGCCCCGTCGTGGGCATCGTGCCGGTGACGACGCCGATGTTGACCAGCACCTGCAGCGCGAACACGACCGTGACGCCGGCGGCGAGCAGGCTGCCGAACCGGTCGCGGCACTTGAGCGCGATGCGGATGCCGCGGTAGACGATGAACGCGTACGCGGCCATGATCAGAAGGCCGCCGATGAGGCCGAGCTCCTCGCACACGATCGAGAAGATGAAGTCCGACTCGCCGTACGTCATGTACAAAAGCTTCTGCTTGCTGTTATTTAGGCCCACGCCGAACACGCCGCCGTTGCCGAGCGCGTAGAACGACTGGATCAATTGGTATCCGTCGCCGAGCGGGTCCTTCCACGGGTCGGAGAACGACGTCAACCGCGCCATGCGGTACGGCTCGATCACGGCGAGCAGGCCGAACAGCGCCACGAATACGACCGCGAGCAGCAGCATCTGCTTGACGTCGCAGCCGCCGACAAACAAAAGCGCGTAGCCCATCATGCCCATGATGACCGTCATCGACATGTTCGGCTGCAGCATGACCAGGCCGCAGACCACGCCGATGACGAGCAGCATCGGAAGCATTCCCTTGCGAAAGCTGCGCATGACCGCGTGCTTCTTGGCCATAAACGCGCACATATACAGCATCATGCCAAACTTTGCGATCTCGGACGGCTGGATGCTCTGCCCCGCGATCACGATCCAGCGCTTGGCGCCGTTCGTCTCGGTGCCGAATATCAGCACGCCCACGAGCAGGGCGATGGAGAGCAGTATGCCCGCGACCTTGAATTTTTCCAGGCGGCGATAGTCGAAATAGGAGATGAGCACCATGATCGGAAAGCCGATGGCCAGATAGATCGCCTGCTTGCGCAGATAATAATACCCGTCGTAGCCGACCGAGGCGGTATTCTGCGCGTAATAATAGCTGGCGGAAAATACCATCACAAGGCCGAACGCGCAAAGGAGCGCCACGGTCAGGAGAATCGGATAATCCGGCCGGCTCAGTTTGTTGCGGCTGCGTGCTTCCAAACGGTTGCTCCTTCTTTAGATTCATGTTGGCGGTTTTTTGCGGGGACTCCGTCCCCGCACCCCCGCTAAAGGGACACGTCCCTTTGGAATCCCTGCCCGCCGGAGGCGTAATCCCGGCCGGCTTCCGGCTGGTTGGGTTCCAAGGGGGCCGAAGCCGAGCGCCGCCTGTGGCGGATGAAGCGAGGCATTAGGCCCA
>CAZKGE010000059.1:0-10785 GCA_964552065.1 uncultured Oscillospiraceae bacterium
TTCTCAAGGGACGTGTCCCTTGAACGGGTGTTTGAGGGCGGAGCCCTCAACGTTCCCCTTCGTCTCCTTCGTTCCCTTCGTCCCTTCGTCCTCTCGTTCCCCTTCCTCCGCCTCCCGCGCCAAAAGCCGGGCCTCCGCGATGCGGAAGCCCGGCTTTTTTCAATTCCGCCGCGCTACGGCCGCGGGACGGGCACGGCCTCGATGACGCCGCAGCCGATGCGCGCGCCGGAATCGCCGGCGGGCTGGCTGGTGAAGTCGTCGCGCTGGCTGTGGACGACGACGGTCTTGCCGAGCACGGCGGGGATGTTGAAGCGCTCGGTATAGAACGCGGAGAACGCGTACCCGCGGTTGGCGAACAGCGGCGGCATATCGCCGGCGTGGGCGGGGTGCGGGCAGTTGTTCGGGTTGAAATGCCCGCCGGCAACGGAGAACTGCGGGTTCGGGCCTACGCAGGCGGCGCCCGCGTGGATGTGGATGGCGAAGATATTCGGCGCGCAGGGCGCGGGGCTGCAGGGCAGGCCCCACAGCTCCGTGATAACGAGGACGCCGCTGCCGTCGGCGAAGAAATCCGTAAAGCCGCGCAGGTTCGGGGCCTGCGCGCCGCCGAGTATGCGCGCGCGGGCCAGCGGCCGCGCGCCGGGCGGCAGGATCGGGGACTGGTTGCGGACCGGTGGTTGAGGCATACTGGAAAACTCCTTTTTGTTCAGAATATGAGCGCGCGGGGCGGATGGTGAAGCGCGTTGTCCGGCGCCGGCGGTTCCTGCCGGTGGACATTGGCCGGCGGGAAATGGTATGATTTTGTCCGGACAAATTTTGACCGCGGAGGCCGCGGCGAACGGGGGGACGGGCATGCGGCCGGGGACGAGGCTGAAGACAAGGCGGCTGGAGCTGACCGCGCTTTCGGACGCGGAACTGGAGCGGCGAATCGCGGAGGAACCCGACGCGCATATGCGGAGGGCGCTTGCCGAGATGCTCGCGCTCTGCCGGGAACATCCCGAAAAGCGGCAGTTTTGCACGGAGTGGCAAATGGCGCGGCGCGACGGCGTTCCGGTCGGGAGCCTGTGCTTCAAAGGCCCACCCGAGGGCGGCGAGGTCGAGATCGGCTACGGCGTCGACGAAGCGTGCCGCGGCTTAGGCTACGCGACGGAGGCGGCAAAGGTCGCGGTCAACTGGGCGTTCTATTCGTTGCCGGAGCTGTACTATGTCACGGCCGAGGCGGAAAGCGATAACGCCGCGTCGCGGGCCGTGCTGCAAAAGCTCGGCTTTGTGCCGGCGGGCAGGGGAACGGAGGGCGACCGCTACGAGCTGGAGCGGCCGATGATGAGCTGGACGGGCGTCTATCTCGCGCTCGGGCTCTCGGTCGGCGTGTGCTTCGGGGTTACGCTCGGCAGCCTCGCCGTGTCGCTGCCGGTCGGGCTGTGCGCTGGGCTCGCGATTGGGGGCATGCTCGACAGGAGCGAGCGCGGCAGGCGCGAGGCCGTCCGCGCGCAAAGGCAGGGACGGGGGCGAGCGATGGACGCGCAAAGCGGCGAATCGATCTTGGCGGCGGATAAAGACGGCCAAATCGACAAAAAATTTTAAGGGGCGCGGCAACCTTTTTGCCGGGTGGTTGGTGTTTTGCATGAAACTACTTTTCGGAGGTACCATGCATGAGAAAATTTTTAGTCCTGTTTCTTGCGGCCGCGCTGCTTTTGACCGGCTGCGCGCGCGGCGCGGCTAAACCCGTGCTTTTGACAAAGGACGTTGCGCCGTCGGAGGCGGGCAAAGCGCCCGTCGCGGCCGATTCCGATTATAGCCCGGCCACGGCGTTCGCGCTCCGCCTGTTCGCGGAATCCGTCAAGTCGGCAAAAGAGAACCCGGTCCTCTCGCCCGCGTCGGCCTATCTGTGCCTGGCGATGGTGCAAAACGGCGCGGACAAGCAGACGCTTAACGAGTTTGCCGAAGCGCTCGGCGCCGACACCGACGCGCTTAACCAGCTCTGCCGCGCGCTGATTGCCGAGCTGACCAGGACGGCGGGCACCACGAAGCTTGCGATTGCGAACTCGGCCTGGGCGGACGACGACCTGGCCCAGATTGAAAAGAGCTACCTGCAGGCGATCGTGGACTACTACGGCGCGGACGTGTTCAGCGCCGACCTGCCGTCCGACGAGGCGCTCGCCGCGATCAACGCCTGGGTCAACGAAAAGACGAACGGTCTGATCCCGACGCTGCACGACGAGAACTACCCGGCCGACACCGTGCTGGTGCTGCTCAACTCGCTGTACTTTAAGGCGAAGTGGGCCGAGCCGTTTTTGGGCGGCTCGACGTTCGACGGGACGTTCACAAAGGCCGACGGAACGGCCGTGACCGTGCCGTTCATGCACGCCGCGGAGGGCGAGCGCGACTATATCAACGCGGGCGGCGCGGAGGGCGTGCTTTTGCCCTACGACGACGGGAGAACGGCGTTTGTCGCACTCAGGCCCACGGACGGCGGCGACATCCGCGCGTTTGCCGCGAATTTGACCGCCGGGCAGCTTGCCGACGGCATCGCCTCGGCAAAGCGGACAACCGTCAATCTCTCGATGCCGAAGTTTACGGTCGAGTACGAGCAAAACCTCAACGATGTGCTGATGGACATGGGCATTAAAAGCGTATTTGATCCCGCCAGAGCCGACCTGTCGAAGATGGGCACAGGCGCGGGCGCGCCGCTGTATATTTCGAGCGTGTTCCAGAAGGTGAAGCTCATCGTCGACGAGGAGGGCACGGAAGCGGCCGCCGTGACGGAAGCCGTCGCCACGCGCAGCGCGTACATCGAGAGCGTCGAGCTGCACTTCGACCGCCCGTTCCTGTACGCCGTCGTAGACCTGGCCACCGGCGTGCCGTTGTTTGTCGGCGTGCTCGAGAATCCCGCCCAATAAAACGACAGGAGATGACCCCTTGAAGAAACTGACCGCTCTTTTGCTCTCGCTGCTGCTGATTCCGCCGCTTGCGGCCTGCCGCGCGCGGACGAGCGCGACCGGTTCCGGCACCCCGCCGCCGGCGGCCGCGACCGCCGCGCAGCCGGCCGCGCCCATTGCGGACGCGGAGATCGCCGGTAAGCTAAACGCGACGCTGCCGATACTCGACTCCATCGTCCGCGCGATGGGCATCGAGGGCGAGGTCCCGTTCTCGTCCACCGACGCGGTGTTTCTATGGTCGGCGCTGTATTTAACCGGCGTAAACTGGGGCGCCGAGAACCCGCTCGTCACCGCGGACGGGGCCGAGATCATTGTGCCGCGCGCCGTGATGGAGGCGTACGCCGCCGCCGCGTTCTGCGGCCTTGAGGACCTGCCCGACGTGCCCGCCGAATACGCCGACGCCGTCCGGTACGACGCGGCGGCCGGCGCGTTCCGGCTCACGGCGTCGGACGCCGGGGACAACACCACGAAGGTGGACGCGTTTTCGGAGGAGGACGGCATCGTGGACGCGACGGTCGGCCTGTACCGGCCCGACGGCACGCGGCTCGGGGCCATCCAGTTTCAGCTCGTCGAATCGGAGCCGGCCGCGGACGGCGCGGCGCCCGCCTTTCCCTATACCGTGACGGACGCGGCCCTCGTCGAGGAGCCCACCGCAACCTGGCGGCCGCTCGACGTCAGCGAGCCTATCGAAGTCGACCTCGACGGCGACGGCGAACCGGAGACGCTGACCGTGCAGGTCGACGAGGACAACTGGACGACGACCGTCACCATCGCGGACGGCGGCGAGACGTACACCGACAAGCTGGACGAGGCGCTGTGCTATCCCGAAGGGCACGTAGGCGACGCGCTGCTCGATGACGGCAGCGTGGAGCTGTACCTCTCGGGCGACGTCGGCTCCGACGATTACGTGACCGAAGTCTACCGCGTCAAGGACGGGCGGCTGTCGCGCACCGAGATCCCCGGCACCGCGCTGTTTGCCGACGGCAGCGGGTTTGTGCGCGTCAGCCTCGTCGTCAACGTGCTCGGCACCTATGGCGCGACCTGCGACTACCGCCTCGACAGCGCCGCGTTCTCCTATGCGCGTGCGTCGGACTACGCGATCACGCGCTACGACGGGTTCTTCGACGACCGCGTGCTGACCGTGCAGAAGGACGGCCTGCCCGCGGACGACCTGGCCAACGTAGCCGCGGTCAAGCTGCCCGCCGGCACCCGGCTCGTTCTCGCCGAAACCGACGCCAAAAGCTATGCGCTGCTCGAAACCGAGGATGGCGCGCAGTACCGCGTGCAGATCACCCAGCCGGAGAACGACTGGATCTTTTACATTGACGGCATGCCGGAGCAGGACTGGTTCGGCGAGCTGATGTACGCGGGGTAAGAGCGCGGAAAACAACGGATAAAAATGACGCGGGGCGCCGGGAAACCGGCGCTTTGCGTTTGCGGGAGGCGGGGGAACAGGGGATGGGGTACGTTGAGGGCTCCGCCCTCGCAAAAAGCCGCGACGAAGCTCAAATTTGACCCTCCTGAAACCCAACCAAAAAACAGCCCTACGGCTGCTTCGGCAAACCTTATTTGGGTTTCCAAAGGGACGTGTCCCTTTGGCGGGGAGCAGGGGCGGAGCCCCTGCAAAACAAAGGCGAAAGCAGCGCCCTCGCTAAAGCCCGCTTTACCCCAGCCCCTCCATCTTCACGCGGACGCTGATCTGCCGCGGCGTGGACAGCGCATCGAACCGGACGAGATACGCACCCTTGCTTGCGTCGAGCTCGAGCACGGTGCCCTCGCCCATCACGGGGTGCTTGATGCGCGCGCCGGGAGCAAAGCGCGGCGCGGCCTCGTCGTCGAGCAGGCGCTCGCTCGCGGCGATGTGCCGCTTGGCCTCGCGCACGAGCGTTTCCTCGGGCTCGCTCGTGCAGTCGAGCAGCGCGGGGTCGATGTCAAAGATGAAGCGCGACGGGTAGCGGAACGAGCCGTCGTGGTTGCGGCCCTCGGCGTCGGAGAGGTACAGCCCAACTTTAGCGCGCGTGACGGCGACGAACGCAAGCCGCCGCTCCTCCTCCATGCCGTCGGCGGTATTGACCTTCTTGGACGGGAACACGCCCTCCTCGAGCGAGCAGAGGAACACGTGCGGAAACTCCAGCCCCTTGGCGGCGTGCACGGTCATGAGCCGCACGGCGTTTTTAGCGCTTTCGGCGTCGGCGTTTGTAAACAGCGCGACGTGCGAGAGGTAGTTTTCGAGCGAGCGCTCCTCGCCGCAGGTCGTTTCGTACTCGTAGACGGACTGCTTGAGCTCCGCGAGGTTGTCGAGCCGCTCCTGGCTGCCCTCGGTGCGCAGCCATTCCTCGTAGCCGCTCTCGTCGAGCAGCGCGGACAATAGCTCCGAGATGGGCTTATTCTGCGCCGCCTCGGAGGAGAAGCGCTCGACGAGCTGAATGAACTGCCGCGCCTTCGTGCCGGAAAGCTCCGCATTGTCGAGCGAGCGCCGCAGCGCTTCGTAGAGCGTGCAGCCGTTCGTTTCGGCGTAGGCCTTGAGGAAGCGCATGCGCCGCTCGCCGAGGTTGCGCTTGGGTACGTTCGCCACGCGCAGAAACGACAGGTCGTCGCGGAACACGATGAGCCGCAGGTAGGAGAGCGCGTCCTTGATCTCGCGGCGCGAGAAAAACTGCACGCCGCTGTGGATGGCGTACGGGAGCTTGCGCTTTAAGAACGTCTCCTCAAGCGTGCGCGTGACGAAATGCGCGCGGTACAGCACAGTGATGTCCGAGAGCGGCACGCCCTGCAAAACGAGGCGCTCGATCCCGTCCGCGATCCAGCCCGCCTCGGCTTCGGCGGTCCCGGCGTGGTGGTAGACGGGCTTTTTGCCGGCGGGCAGCGTCGGGAGAAGCCGCTTTTTGACCCGGCGGCGGTTCTTGTCGATTAACGAGTTGGCGGCGGCAATGATTTCGGGCGTGGAGCGGTAGTTTTGCATCATCAGCACCGTGCGCGTGTTTGGGAACTCCTTGTCGAACTCGAGCAGGTACTTGATGTTCGCGCCGCGCCACGTGTAGATCGTCTGGTCCGGGTCGCCGACGACGAACAGGTTTTTGTGGTAGCCGCACAGCGATTCCATCAGCCGGTACTGCAGGCCGTCGATGTCCTGAAATTCGTCGATCATGATGTACTCGAGGCGTTTTTGCCACTTTAGGCGAATTTCGTCGTTTTGCGCGAATATCGCGAGCGTAAAATTGATGAGGTCGTTGTAGTCAAGGCCGAAGCACTTCTTCTGCTGGTAGAGGTAGCCGTAGAATATGATGTCGTCGACGCTCGCCGCCACCTCGCACTTTTGGCGCAGCGCGTCGAGCGGCATGGCGATCAGGTCCTCGTAATACCCGGGTTTTTTGAGCGTCTTTTGCATCTCGATCATGTCGCGCGCGCTGGCGAAGGTCATGTGCCGGAGCGTTAGGCCCCGCTCCTCGTATACGATCGCGAGCATCGCGTCGATATCCGCGTTGTCGAGCACGAGGAAGTTCTTCGGGTACTGCACGGCGTGGCTGTCCTCCTGCAAAACGGTCACGCAGAAGCTGTGGAACGTGGCAATGTAGCCCGTGTCGTTGCCGTCCGTGAGCGCGCGGATGCGGCTGCGCATCTCGGAGGCGGACTTATTGGTAAACGTTACGCAGAGGATGCTGCCCGGCAGCGCGCCGATCTCCTCGACAAGGTACGCAAACCGCCGCGACAGCGCGCGCGTCTTGCCGGAGCCGGCGCCCGCGAGCACGCGCACATAGCCCTCCGTCGCGGTCACGGCCTCGCGTTGCGCGTCGTTGAGGGACTCGAGAAGGTCGATCATGGCGCGGTCTCCGATCGAATGTTTGTTCGGTTACAAGTATAGCATACCCGCATGGAAAAACACAGGAAAAATTCAGCAGTTGCCGGGGTAGACGTGTTTTAGATGCCGCCTGGCGACACCGCAGAGTTTATGGATGTCCGAAACGGGCGTGGCCGAAGCGTTCTGCATGCGGTAGCGCGGGAAAAAGCGCGTGAGGTGCAGCGGCAGCGCGGGATCGATGCCCGCTAAAAAGGCCGCGAGCGCGTCGATCTCGTCCGCGCCGTCGTTCTCGCCGGGCACGACCAGCGTCGTGACCTCGACGTGGCAGCGCGCGGCAGCAAGCCCGATCGCGCGCTTGACCGTGGCAAGGTCGCCGCAGATTCGGTCGTAGAAGCGCTGCGTAAAGGCCTTTAGATCGATGTTAAGCGCGTCGATGCGCGGCAAAAGTGCGAGCAGCGGCTCTTCGCAGATCATGCCGTTCGTGACCAGCACGGTCTTGAGCTCGTGCTCATGTGCGAGAATTGCCGTATCGCGCACGTATTCGTAGCCGACAAGCGGCTCGTTGTACGTAAACGCGATGCCGATGTTACCCTGATTTTTCAGCGACAGCGCCTTTTGCACGAGCGCGTCCGGGGAGACGAATGTCGTGGGTATCCGCGCGTCGGCCATCGAGATGTCGCTGTTCTGGCAGAATGGGCAGCAGAGGTTGCAGCCGTAGCTGCCCGCGGACAGTATTAGGCTGCGGGGGTGGAAGCGGTACAGCGGCTTTTTCTCGACCGGGTCGAGCGCGAGCGCGGTCAGCTTCCCGTAGTTGTTGCACGAAATCACGCCGCCCGCGTTCGTGCGCGCGCGGCAAAAGCCGGTGTGCCCCTCGGCGATGTCGCAGCGGTGCGGGCAAATGGCGCAGATCAATGGTGCCGCACCACCGTAAAGCGGGAGAGCGTGACGGCCTCGGATTTGCCGATGCCCGCCTTCTGCCGCGCGATTGCGATCTGCTCCTCGGCCGTGTCGATGCCGTCCAGGTCCGGCAGCAGCAACCCGCGCTTATTTCCGCTCTCGACGATCACGCCGTAGCGCGCAGGGTCGAGCGCGGCGGCGGATTCGACCGGCTCGGCCCGGCCCAGCACGTCCACGCTGTACACGAGCTCGGCAAGCTCGTTTTCCGACACCGGCGCAAAGCGCGGGTCGTAGGACGAGGCGGACACGGCGTTTTGCAAGATCTCCTCCGCGACGCTTTCTTGCGTGGCCTCGACCGTGCCGATGCAGCCGCGCAGCCGCCCGTGCTCGTGCAGCGTCACGAACGCGCCGGCCTTTGTTTGCAGCAGCTCGTCCGGCACATCCTTGGGCAGCGCGGCCTTGCGCCGCGTCTTGACGTAGGTTTCCACGCCAAGCCGCGCCAAGCGCGCGTACGCGTCCTCGCTTTGATGGCGCGCCTCGGCCTCCGTCCGCATCGAGCGCTCGTACTGTTCGCCGAAATCGCGCGCGCCGTCCGCGCCCGCGGGGTCGAACGTCGCCACGGCGTAGCCCACGCCGAACGGCCCCTCGTAGGAGAGCAGGCTGGCCTTTACCGCCGTTTTGTCGAGCGAGCCCGCCAGAATGAGGAACGCGCGCAGCCCGCACTCCGCGGCTTTGTCGGCAAGCTCCGGCGGGAGTTGCATTAGGTCCAAAAAGTCCGCGCTGCCGAGCGCCGCCGCGACCCGTTTATCGAACTCCGGCCCCTCGGGCGCAAAGCCGTACGGCCCGTCCTTCGTCAATTTGTGCGACAGGTCGCCGCTGGCAATGACTGCCGTGCGCCGCCCGAGCGTTTCGGAAACCGCGCGGATGCACATGCCGAGGCGGTAGTGGACGAGCGGCGACAGGCCGGACAGGCCGATGCGCACAACAAAAAAATCGTCCGCGTATAGTTCGGTAAGGAACGAGAGCGGGATGAGCGAGCCGTGGTCGAGCGCCGCGTCGCGCTCACCGTCCGTGCCCGCGGGAATGCCGTTTTTTTCGGCGAGGGCCGTAAGCTCCTTCACAAACGGCTCGTCGTAGCGCACCTCTTGGCGCACCGAGCCCGCGTGGAAGCGCGAGAGGTCGCCCTTTGTGCTCTTCCCGGGCGAGATATGGAAATAGTCGGCGTAGGCGATCGAGTGCGGGCTGAGCAAAACGACGGTGTCCGGCCGCTTCCCGGCGAGAAACCGCATGGCGCTTCGGTACGCGTCGATCGTTTTTTGGATGCGTTTCTCCTCGCCGCGGCCGATCTCGGGCCGGATGATCGGCGGATGCGGCACGGCGGCGGCGCAGACGACGGACATAAAATCTGCCCCCTTGTCCTTCTTTTTTCTATATTGTACCACAATCCGGCGAAAATCTCGCTTTCTGCGATAGGAAACCCTTTTCAGAGCGGACAAATGCGTCTATAATAGATGAATCGGGAAAGGAGTGTGATCGTTCCGTGGACAACGTTCCCGAACGAAGTAGAAAACAGTTGATAAACTGACCGCGCGTTCGGGGTCCTTTTGCCGTCCCGCGCCGCGCGGCCGACGAAAGGAGTACCTGCCCATGATGAAGATCTTCAAGACCGAAAACGACGAGATGCGCGAACTTTCGGCTCCGGAGAAGGACTGCTGGATTTCGCTCGTCAAGCCGACCGAGCGCGAGCTTTCGGACGTTTCCGCGCGCTACGACATCGACCCGGACGACCTGCGCGCCGCGCTCGACGAGGAGGAGCGGTCGCGCATCGAGACGGAGGACAGCTACACGCTGATCCTCGTCGACATCCCCGCCCTGGAGAAGCACGGCGACAAGGACGCCTATGTGACCGAGCCGCTCGGCATCATACTCGCCAAGGACGCGATCGTCACCGTCTGCCTCAAGGAGACGCCCGTGCTGTCCGCCATGAAGCAGAAGCGCGCAAACGAGCTGCGCACGCACATGAAGACGCGCTTTGTTTTGCAAATCCTGTACCGCAACGCGTCGCTGTACCTCCAATACCTGCGTATCATCAACAAAAAGAGCGACGACGTCGAGCGAAAGCTGCACGACTCGACCAAGAACCGCGAGCTCATCGAGCTGCTCGAGCTTGAGAAGAGCCTCGTGTATTTTACCACGTCCCTGCGGTCCAACGAGGTCGTGCTCGAAAAGCTGCTTAAGTCCGACCGCGTCAAGAAATACCCCGAGGACACCGACCTGCTCGAGGACGTCATCGTCGAGAACCGGCAGGCCATCGAGATGGCGAATATCTACAGCGGCATCTTGAGCGGTATGATGGACGCGTTCGCGTCGGTCATCTCGAACAACCTCAACATCGTCATGAAATTCCTTGCGGTCGTCACGATCGTGCTGTCGGTACCGTCGATCATATTCGCGGCCTACGGCATGAACGTCTCGTCGCAGGGGATGCCGCTTGCGGGCAGCCCGTACGGCTTTTTTGCGATCGTCACGTTCGCCGTTGCGGTGACTGCAATTGTCGCGGTGTACTTTGCCAAGAAGAAGATGTTCTGAACCCGGACGGAGGGCGTTTAGCGTATGAAACACATCCGCGCGGACGAGATTATGGCCGCGGTCGAGCGCCTCTCGATCGAGGCCAACTGCGTGCTTCCCTGCTCCGTGCGGCAGCGCATCGAGGAGAGCCGCAAGGCCGAAACCTGGCCGACGGCCTGCGCGGTGCTCGGCCGCATATCCGAAAACTACGTTGCCGCGGAGCGCGGCATGGACCCGATCTGCCAGGACACGGGCCTTGCGTGCGTGTTCCTCGAGATCGGGCAGGACGTGCATATCGAGGGCGATCTGCGCCTTGCCGTCGACGAGGGCGTGCGCCGCGGCTACGCGCGCGGGTACCTGCGTAAGTCCGTCGTCGGCGATCCGCTCGAGCGCGTCAACACCGGCGACAACACGCCCGCCATGCTGTATACGGAGCTGGTGCCGGGCGAGAGCGTGAAGATTACCGTCGCTCCCAAGGGCTTTGGCAGCGAGAACATGAGCCGCATCGCGATGCTCAAGCCGTCCGACGGCGTCGAGGGCGTCAGGCGCTTCGTCGTCGAGACCGTCGAGCTGGCCGGGCCGAAC
>CAZKGE010000060.1:0-10671 GCA_964552065.1 uncultured Oscillospiraceae bacterium
CTTTTGTCTTTACGACCTCTCTGCCGCAATCAGGACATTTGCCGTCTACAAGCTGAGATTCTGTAAAAAAGCTCTCACACGGGACACAGTAAAGTCCCTCGTACTCGCTTTTGTAAATATCTCCGTTGTCATAAAGCTTTTTAAAGATCTTCTGTACGGCGCGCACGTGCCGCTCGTCGGTCGTGCGGATGAACCCGTCGTAGGAGATGTCGAGCAGCTTCCACAGCTCGACAAAGCCCGCCACGATGTCGTCGACGTACTTCTGCGGGGAGACCCCCGCCGCCTTGGCCTTGCGCTCGATCTTCTGCCCGTGCTCGTCCGAGCCCGTCAGAAAGAACACGTCGTAGCCGCGCTGCCTTTTATAGCGCGCGATGGCGTCGGTCGCGACGGTGCAGTACGCGTGCCCGATGTGCAGGTTCGCGCTCGGGTAGTAGATCGGCGTCGTGATGTAGAAGGGCGTTTTTTCCATATGTCCTCACTCCTTATTTCGGTGTCGAATGTCCTGTTTTTCCAACAAAAAAATACCGTCCCCGTAAGGACAGTATTTGCTTAAACAAACGCTGTTTAACCACCCTACTTCCCCAGAAACATCGGGGGCATAGTGCTGCGCTGTAACGTGCGCAACGCGTTGCGGCTCAGGCGAATGAAACGTTCACCGTCAAGGGCTCGGGAGCCATGTTCGTGCGGGTCCGCCGCGCGGGGCTTGCACCGAATGTCCCGCTCTCTTTGCCGGCGAACGGCCGACTACTCTTTCCGTCGTCGCCCGTATTGATTTTTGAAGTGTATCATCCTCTTGCCGGTATTGTCAAGCGCACGCATGGGATGATAAGATACAAGAACCGGCTGAAACGGGAGGGAGCGCATGTACATCGTGGCGGGCTTGGGCAACCCCGGCATCGCATACAGAAAATCGAGGCACAACGCGGGCTTTCTCGCGCTGGACCTGCTGGCCGAAAGGCTGCATGTGCGCGTGACGAAGCGCGCGTTCTCGGGGCTTCTCGGCGAGGGCGTGGTAAACGGCGAGCGCGTAGTCCTGGTCAAGCCGCAGACGTACATGAACCTCTCGGGCGACTGCGTGCAGCGCGTGCTGCACTTCTACAAGGCCAGGCCGGAGGACCTTCTCGTGCTCTACGACGACATCGACCTGCCGGTGGGCTCGATCCGCATAAGGAGCTCCGGCAGCGCCGGCACGCACAACGGCATGCGCTCGGTGATAGCCAACGTCGGCAGCGAGCAGATCGTCCGCGTGCGCGTCGGCGTCGGGCGCGCGGACGGGACGGAGCTGAAGAACTATGTGCTCGGCCGGCCGCCCAAGGCGGAGCAGGCGCTGCTCGACGAGGCGCTAACGAACGCGGCGGAGGCGGCGGAATGGATCGTCTCGGGCCGCTTTGCCGACGCGCAGGCCAGGTTCAATAAAAAACACGAGGGCAGGGGGGCAGGTGAGCCGTAACGGATAACCCAATACTCGGCATCCTATCGACCGCAACGGAATTCCGGCGCATGGAACAGGCGCTGGATGGGGGGAAGGGCCCGGTTGCGGCGTTTGGCGTGCAGCAATCTCACAAGGCGCATATGCTCGCGGCGCTCGGGGTAAAAAGGACGGTGCTCGCCGTCGCGGGTTCGGACACGCAGACCGCGCGGCTCTACGAGGACGTCGCGTCGTTCGGCGGTAACGCGGCGCTGTTTCTGCCGCGCGAGACGCCGCTCGTGCACGTGTTCGCGGTCTCCGACGAGCGCAGGAACGCGCGCGTGTCGGCGCTGGCCCGCCTTTCCTCCGGCGAGCCGGGCGTGGTCGTCTGCTCGATGCACGCGCTCCTGCAGCGCGTCTGCCCGCCGGAAGCGCTCGCGGAAACGATATTGACCGTGCGCACCGGCGACGAGTGCGCGCCGCGGGCGCTGCTCTCCCTGCTCGTGCAGGCGGGCTACGAGCGCGTCGAGCTGGTCGAGGGTCATGGGCAGGCGGCCGCCCGCGGCGACATCCTCGACGTGTTCCCGCCGGACTTTGCGCACCCCGTGCGCATCGAATTCTTCGGCGACGAGATCGACCAGATGCGCTCGTTCGACGAGGAGACGCAGCGCTCGATCGAGCAGCTTGACACGATCCGCATATTCCCCGCGCTCGAGACGCCGCAGAGCTCCGCCACGATGGCGCGCGGCCTTGCCGCCATCCGCGGCGCCGTGGGCTTTTCCGAGCAGGAGACGATGTGGGGAGCGGGGCTGGCCACGCCCGCCGCGGACGCGCTGCTGCCCGCGCTGTTCGACCGGCCCGCGACGGTGCTCGATTATCTGAAAAAGGGCGCGGTCATCGCGCTCGACGACCCGCACCGCGTCGAGGAGGCGGGGCGGAGCGCGGAGCTGATATTTTCCGAAACCGTCAAAGCCATGCTCGAGCGCGGCGAAGGACTGCCGCTGCAGGCGGAGCTGATGCAACCTGCGGCGGAGGCTTTTAGCTCGCTTGCCACCGCGCGCGCGCTGTGCCTGTATACGCTCTCGCGGCCGCATCCGGCGTTTATCCCAAGGTGCGTGGCTTCGTTCGACGCGCGGCCCGCGCCGCAGTACCTCGGCAACATGGCGGAGCTTTCGCGCGACGTGGGCTTTTACAGAAGCGGCGGCGAATCGCTCGTGCTGTACGCGGGCGAGCGCGCCGGGATTTTGCGCGACGCGCTTGCCGCGGAGGGGCAGGAGGCTGCGGCCGTGGACCGGCTTGTTCGCGCGCCCCTGCCGGGCGAGGTGCTGATCGTAAAGGAAACGCTCGCGCGCGGTTTTGCCTACCCGGAGCTTAAGCTCGTCGTACTGACTGAAAACGAGCTGTTCGGCAAGAGCGACGCGGTCAAGCGGCCGGCAAGGCGCCGCGGTACGTTGCACTTTTCGGAGCTGACCGTCGGCGACTATATCGTGCACGAGGTGCACGGCATCGGCCGCTTCGTCGGCACCGAGCCGCTCACGGTCGACGGCAGCACGCGCGACTACCTGCTGATCGAGTACCGCGGGAGCGACCGGCTCTACATCCCGACCGACCAGCTCGACCGCATCCAGAAGTACATCGGCGGCGGCGGCGACGAGGACGCCCTTCCGCAGCTATCTAAGCTCGGCGGCGCGGACTGGCAGAACCGCGTCAACCGCGTGCGCGCCTCGGCCAAGAAGCTCGCGTTCGACCTGGCCAGGCTCTACGCCGAGCGCAGCGCGGAGAAGGGCTTCGCGTTCCCGCCGGACACGGCCTGGCAGAAGCAGTTCGAGGGCAGTTTCCCGTACAGCGAGACGCCGGACCAGCTTTCCAGCATCGCGGAGATCAAGAAGGACATGGAGTCGAGCCGGCCGATGGACCGGCTGCTCTGTGGCGACGTGGGCTACGGCAAGACGGAGGTTGCGCTGCGCGCGGCGTTCAAGGCGATCCAGTCCGGCAAGCAGGCGGCCTTCCTCGTGCCCACGACGATACTCGCCGAGCAGCACTTTGCCACCGCGACGGCGCGCTTTTCGGAGTTCCCCGTCCGCGTTTGCTGCCTGTCTCGCTTCCGCACGAACGCCGAGAAGGCCGCCATCAAGCGCGAGATCAGGCAGGGCAGGATCGACCTCGTCGTCGGCACGCACGCGCTGCTGGCCAGGGACGTGCGCTTTTCGGACCTCGGGCTTTTGATTATCGACGAGGAGCACAGATTCGGCGTCAACCACAAGGAGCAGATCAAAAACCTGAAGCGCGCGGTCGACGTGCTCACGCTCTCCGCCACGCCGATCCCGCGCACGCTCAACATGTCCATGACGGGCATCCGCGACATCAGCGTGATCGAGACGCCGCCCGAGGAACGCTTTCCGGTGCAGACGTTCGTGCTCGAGTACACGGACGCGCTGCTTTCCGACGCCGTCTCGCGCGAGCTCGCGCGCGGCGGGCAGGCCTATGTCGTGTACAACCGCGTCGAGACCATGGACAGCTTCGCCGAGCGGCTCAGTAAGCTCCTGCCGGAGGCGCGCATCATTACCGCGCACGGGCAGATGCCGGAGAACATGCTCGAAAGGGCGATGCTCGCGTTTTACAACCATGACGCCGACGTGCTCCTGTGCAGCACGATCATTGAGAGCGGGCTCGACATCCCGAACGTGAACACGCTCGTCGTGCTTGACGCCGACCGCATGGGCCTGGCGCAGCTCTACCAGCTCCGCGGCCGCGTCGGGCGCTCGACCCGGCTCGGGTACGCGTATTTTACGATCCGCCGCAACCAGGTGCTCTCCGAGAAAGCGAGCAAGCGCCTGCTCGCCATCCGCGAGTTTACGAAGTTCGGCGCGGGCTTCCAGCTCGCCATGCGCGACCTCGAGATCCGCGGCGCGGGGAGCCTTTTAGGCGCTGAGCAGCACGGGCACATCGCCGACATCGGCTACGAATACTACTGCAAGCTCATGAACGCGGCCGTGCGCGAGGCGCGCGGTGAACAGCCTTTGCCCGACGCCGACACGACGATCGACATCCCGATCGACGCGCACATCCCGCCCGAGTACATCGGCAACGAGGTGCAGCGGCTCTACGCCTACCGCCGCATCGCGGACATCCGCTCGGAGGCCGACGTGCTCGACGTGCGCGAGGAGCTGCTCGACCGCTACGGCGAGCTGCCGCCGCCCGTCGAGAACCTGTTTCTATGCGCGCTTGTTAAATCGCTCGGCCAGCAGGCCGGCCTTGCCACCGTCACCGTGCGCGAAGGGAGCGCCAAGCTCGTCTACGGCGAGTCCGCCGCCATCGACGGCGGCAGGCTCCTCGCCGCGCTCTCGGCGCAGCAGGGGGCGAGGCTCCTCGCGACCGCGCCGCCCGGCATCGTCGTGCAGCTGCCCAAGGCGGACGCCGTCGAGATCGCCAAGCGCCTGCTGCCGTTTTTGGCCGCTGTTTCGGCGTGTGCGGATTGAGAGGGAAACGGGAGGTACGTTGAGGGCTCCCCACAGTTCGCAATGGTCGCACACGCCCTTTTGGGCCTGTGCTCCCTTGCTCACTGGGCCTACGCTTCGCTTCATCCGCCACAGGCGGCGCTCAGCTTCGGCCCTCTCAAACACCCGCCAAAGGGCCGAAGGCCCTTTGGAAACCCATTCTGCCGGAAAAGCAAATTGAGCTACATGTCCGGCTATTCGGGATTCCAAAGGGACGTGTCCCTTTGGCGGGGTGCAGGGGCAGCGCCCCTGCAAAAGAATCTATTGTAAACCGCCGCTGTATGCGGCCCTTTTTTATGCGGCCGAAAAAAGTTTTTCCCCAAAAATTTCAGGATCCGCCTTCCCAAACGGTATTATAGATGAGGACCTCAAGCGGACAGACACATTAGGAGGATGGCGATGCGTTCTTTGTGGCGGACGAACAAAGAGATCGCGGACATCTACGGGCGGCACGCCGACACGGTCTACCGCGTGTGCATGCTGTTCTTCCATGGCAGCGCGCCGGATGCGGAGGACGCGGCGCAGGCCACGTTTTTAAAGCTGATGAAAGACGCGACGCGTTTTTCGAGCGCGGAGCACGAGCGGGCGTGGCTGATCGTGACGGCGTCGAACGTATGCAAAAACGTGCTCGCGTCGGGCTGGAAAAAGCGGGTCGACATGGACGAGGAGGCGCTTTTGACGCAGCAAGCGCCGTTTGACGCCGACGAGACGCTCGCGAGCGTGATGGCGCTGCCGGACAGGTACAAGACGGCGATCTACATGTACTACTACGAGGGCTATTCGTGCCGCGAGATCGCGGCGTCGATGGGCAAGCGGGAGCAATCCGTCTGGGGCTATCTGCACGCCGGGCGGAAGCTGCTCAAAGGCACGCTGGAGGAGGGGATGTGAGTTTATGAAACACAAGGAAATCGTCGCCTCCCTGGCGCGCGTGGCGCTGCCCGCCGGCCGCCGCAAAGCGCTGCTCGGCGAGATTCTCGCGCGGGCGGACGCGGAGCGCGATGCCCTGCGACAGGGAGAGGAGACCCCCATGCATCGATTCAATCGAAACCCATGTTCACAGGACGTGGCCGCGCGCGGCCGGGGAAAAAAGCGCGCGGGGCCGCGAAGAAAAATGCGCTACCTTGTGCCGGCGGCGATTCTGCTGGTCGTGCTGGCCGTCATATTGGCGGTCCCCGGCGTATCGAAGGCGATCGGCGATTGGTTCTACGACATATTCCGCGCGGACCGGTACCTGTATGTGCCGGCCGACGAGCGCGCACACGACCCGGACCTCGACAGCGCGATCGTGCCGCAGAAGGAGCTCGAGCAGACCAACCAAATCCTGCTGCTGTCCGAGACGGAGGAGTTGGATCAAATCAACAGCGCGCGAAAAGAAGGAGGCGCTGCCGCCTACAACCCCGAAGACTGGACGTTCCTTGCGAACATGCAGCCCGCGATCACGGACCTGTACTACGACGGGGTCGACTTTATGGTGATGACGTTCTTCCCGTGCGACCCGCGGCCGTTTATGAGCGGGTATATCGACGCCTCCATTTCCGAGCTCCGGCTCGACATCCTTTCGCTGGACGCCGCCGTGATTACGAATCTTGGGACGGACGAGGCGCAGGACCTGTATCCGACGGGCTTTGGGCTGATCCCGCAGCCCGACTACTGGAACGCGGACCGCTCCGCCAACGTCGAGACCATCATGGAGGACGGCGGCGTGTGGCTGTACACGGAGTACGAGCTGCCGTATCGGGAGCAGCTTTTGCCGGGGCGCTACCGCGTATCGGTCCGCCATCGGATACTGGACGACCGCGCGGGCGAGATGAGCGTGGGCGGCACGGTGGCCGTGCTGGACCAGACGTTCGTGCTCGACACGAACAAGGCGCTCGCGGCGATCAAGGAGACGGCGCTGCCCGAGGTGCGCTTTTCCGGCACATACGCGTTCACGGCGGAGCGCTGGGACGAGCAGGGCGTGGAGTACCGCACCGAACGGCTCGATCTGTCCGGCCTGACGCTTGTTCCGACGGCGCAGGAGCGCCCGACCGGCGTCCGCGTGCTCCTCGCGTACACAGCCCCCGCGGACTGGGGCGAGGAGACGGCGCGGTACGCCACGCGCGGCGGCCGCGGAATCCTGTACGAGCTGTTCGTGGACGGCGAGTCCAAGGGACTGGCGTTCATCGATGGGAACGGCGACCGGCTCTGGGTCGACATCCCGATCACCCGGTCCGAGCGCGAAACGTGCCAATCGCTGATGCTAAGGCCGGTGGTCGAGCGCATGACAGAGGTCGTGATGGACGACGGCACGTCCCATCCGGTGGCCGGCGGGTATACGGTCCCGCACGGTGCGGGATTCGACCCGGTGACCGCGTCGGAGCCGATTTCCGGCTGCGACATCGTCATACCGCTGAACTGACCGTTCCGGCGGCGGCCTGCGCGGGTTGGGGAACGTCCCCGCCCGCGCTTTTTTTGTGCGCTTACCCGGATTTTTTGCGTCAAAAGCGCTTTGCTGCCGAATTCGCGCCGCAATTCGTTCACAGGGTTCCGATTGTGTCTTTTGGCCGGAATGGCTATAATGGAAACAGTATGGCGCCTAAGACGCTGGAAACTAAAGGAGAAACGAACGGATGAGGAAAACGACACGAACCGCGCTTGCGCTGCTGCTTGCACTTTGCCTGTGTCTGCCGCTTGTCGCCTGTACGGCGGCGGACAAGAAGGGGGACGGCGGCGCGGCCGTGCCGACGGAGGGGACCGGGGACGCCGACCGCGCGCAGATTGCCGCGAAGGTGGGCGATTATGAGATTACGAAGGGCGAGCTGATCGACGAATACAACTCCATGCTGTCGTTCTACAGCAGCTACGGCATGCAGACGCCGACCACGGACGAGGAGATCGAGTCCTATCAGGATTCGGCGCTCGAGGGCCTGGTCGCGGAGAAGATCCTGCTCTATCAGGCCAAGCAGCAGGGCTTTTCGCCGCTGACGGACGAGCAGAAGCAGGAAGTGCAGGTAAAGTTTGACGCGGAGATCGCGGAGCTTATGGGCACGTTCCAAGGCTACGCCGAGGAGGAGGGCGCCGAGGACGTCGACGCGCGCACGATCGAGATGATCAACGAGGCGCTCGAGTCGAACGGCTGGAACATGGACCTCGAGGGCTACAAGGCCTGGCTGTACACGGCGCTGGAGAACGAGCAGATCACCGCGCTGCTCGAAGCGAGCATCAAGGACGGCGTCACGGTCGGCGAGGAGCAGGTCCGCGCCTATTACGACGACCTGATCGCGACGCAGACCGAGAAATACGCCGCCACGCCCCTGGAGTACCTGACCGACGAGGAGAACAGCGAGATGACGGGCGGCACGCCGATTTTGCACGTGCCGGAGGGCTTTGTGCGCATCAAAGTGATCTCGATGGAGCCGGAAGGGACCGCCGACGAGAGCCTTGAGACCAAGAAGGCCGAGCTGGCCGACCTCGAGGCGGAGTACGGAAAGCTCGCGCTCGCGGGCAGCGCCGAAAGCAAGGCGCGCCTTGCCGAGATACAGACGTCCTACGACGCGCTGGCCAAGGAGATCGCGGGCCTCGAGGCCACGCACATGCAGGGCGTGCGCGACAAGGCCGCCGAGGCCGTCGCCAAGCTTGCCGCCGGCGCTTCGTTCGACGAGGTGCTCAAGGAGTACGGCGACGACGACTCGTACGAGACGTACAAGCTGATCGGCGAGCGCGGCCGCCTGCTCATGCTCGACGGCGACGACGGCTGGAGCGGGAAGCTGCACGCCGTGGTCAAGACGCTGGCCGACGGCGAATACTCCGGCGTGATCGAGGACGACGGCGCCGTCTACATCGTGCAGCGCGTGGGCATCGAGCGGGCCGGGACGATGACCTACGAGGAGGCCAAGTCCGTGATCGAGACGGCCGCCGCCGACGAGGCCAAGGAGAGCGCCTGGACCGAGCAGAAGGAGCTTTGGCAGGCCGACAAGTCCGTCGTGACGTATTTCGAGGACGTGTATCGCGGCATCGGCAAATAAGACGCCGAAGCGCGCGTTATTCATCAAAGCCGCGCCCGCGCCCGATGGCGTCGGGCGCGGCGCGGTTTTCGCCGAGGTCGTCGGGCAGCCGCAGCCGCCCACGCTCCATCGCCGCCAGGATGACAAGGTGCAGGATGTCGAGCTTCCATTTGTATACCGTCGAGTCGGATATGAAGAACTCCTCCATCATCTGCATGTGGCGCATGCGCTTGGACACGCGGCGGTTGTTCGGCACAATCAAGGCAAAATAGCGCGCCATGAACCGCTCCTTGACGGGGTCCGTCCCGCGCAAAAACGCGCGCACGCGGTCGATGATGCGCGTCCAGTCGCGCATGTCGGCAAGCTCGCGCGCCGACGGCGGCGGTACGGCGCGCCCCGAGGTGCGGTACACGCGCGTCCTCAGGCCGTTTTTTTCCACGTCGCGCAGCGTCGAACCGTTCTGCCGGTACGCGCGCAGCTGCCGTTCCGCCTCCCTCCGGAGGGACTGCATTGTCGTAGACGCCATACTGCCTCCTTAATGCGAACGAATGTTTGCATTGACCAGTATAGCACGTTTTCGCGCGATGGAATTTCCTTTTTTTGCGGGGAACGCAAAATTTTTGTCCGGACAAGAGCTGCGCGCGGTCGCGCCCGGTTTTGGGAATTGCGCGCGGCGATGAAATTTGGTATGATACGAGTCAAGAAAACGAGAGGAATAGTTATGCTTTGCGAAGATGAAGCGGCGCGATGCCAGTCCCCCTGTACGGAAACCCTGATCCCTTTTCAGCCCATTACGGCCGGTGCCGCCGCCGCGCTGCGGCCATACCTTCAGCGCCAGCCGTTCCGCACCTGCGACTACACCGTCGGCGCCATCTACCAGTGGCGCGCGTACTTTAACACCTATTACGCGATCGAGGCCGGTATGCTCGTACAGATCGCTGACTATCCCGGCGAGGGCATCTGCTACGCCTATCCCGTCGGCGACGGGGACATGAATTGCGCGCTTGCCGCCATCGAGCGCGACGCGCGCGCGCGCAGGCTCCGCCTCGTCTACTGCAGCGTGCCCGAGGAGGGCGTACCCGTGCTGCGCGGGCGCTACGGGCTGCGCGCCGACGTCACGTCACGCCGCGACTGGGCCGACTATCTATACGCGGCCGACAGCCTCAAGACCTTCCCCGGCAAGAAATACCACGGGCAGAAGAACCACCTCAACCGGTTCGTCAAGGAGAATCCGGACTGCCGCTACGTGCCCGTGACCGAGCAGACGCTGCCCGCCGCGTTGCGCTTTCTCGACGAATACGAGAAGTACGCGCCGATCGATAAGGTCATCGAGGTCGAGGAGATGGCGCGCAGCAAGGAGCTGCTGCGGCACTCGCTCACGCTCGGCATGACCGCGGGCTATATCGAGACCGCCGGCACGATCGTCGCGCTGTCGGTCGGCGAGGTCGTCGGCGATACGCTCTATGTGCACGTCGAGAAGGCGCGGCTCGATTTTTCGGGCGCGTATCAGGCGATCGTGTCCGAATACGCCAAGGCCGCCTGCCGACCCGATACGCTCTATATCAACCGCGAGGATGACTCCGGCGAGGAAGGGCTGCGCAGGTCCAAGCTCTCCTACCAACCGCTGCGGCTGATCGATAAGTACTGGGTTACGGTCGCGCGCCGCTAGCGGCGCGCGGCTCTTGGTTTCTTTCTCTTCTTCCTTTTCTTTCGCGAAAGAAAAGGAAGCGAAAAGAAAGCTAGGAAGAGGACAGGTGGCTCGGAGGACGGTTTGCGACTTTCT
>CAZKGE010000061.1:0-10653 GCA_964552065.1 uncultured Oscillospiraceae bacterium
GCCAAAGGGTGTATCCCCCTTTGTAAACCCAGACCTAAAAAGCAGCCGTTTCCGGCTGCTTTTTTATACAGGATTCCAAAGGGACGTGTCCCTTTGGCGGAGGTGCGGAGGCGGAGCCTCCGCAAAAACCCGGTGCCCGACCACCCCTGCCGGCATAAACAAAGCCCCGCTCTTGCGGGGCCTTTGCTTTTCTTCCTTTTACACCCGGTATACCCGTCCGTCCTTCCGCTACTTGCGCAGAAACGCGGGCACGTCGAGCTTGTTCTTGGGCTTCTCGCCGTAATCGCGGCGTAGGTCGCGCTCGCCGATGGTGGGCTCGCGGACGGGCATGGGCTCGGCGACCGGCTCGTCGGCGACAACGGGTCGGCGCGGCGCGTAGGAGGCCGACGAGAACGCCTGCACCTGCGGCTGCTGCTGCATGGAGGGCCGGTACGCGTGCTGCGAAAACGGCGTGCTGCCGAAAATCGGGTTGCTCTGCTGCGGCTGGACGGGAATGACCTCGCGTTCAAAGCCGGTCGCGATCACGGTGATGCGCAGCGCGTCGCCCATGGCCTCGTCGATGTCCGCGCCGAATATAATGTTCGCCTCCGGGTCGACGTTTTCGGCGATGAGCCGCGCGGCTTCGTTCACCTCGACGAGCGTAAGGTCCGCGCCGCCGGTGATGTTCATCAAAACGCCGCGCGCGCCGTCGATGCTGGTTTCGAGCAGCGGGCTCTCGATCGCCTGCCGCGCTGCCTCGGCCGCGCGCTTCTCGCCGGACGCGTTGCCGATGCCCATGTGCGCCAGGCCCTTTTCTTTCATAATGGTCTTTACGTCGGCAAAGTCGATGTTGATCATCGCGGTCACCGCGATCAAATCCGAGATGCCCTGTATGCCCTGCCGCAGCACGTCGTCCGCGACGCGCAGCGCGTCGGGCAGGCTCGCGCGGCCGACGAGGTCGATCAGTTTATCGTTCGGGATCGTGATGAGCGTATCGACGGCGGGCTTCAATGCCGCAATGCCGATCTCCGCGTTGCGCATGCGGACCTTGCCCTCAAACGAGAAGGGCTTGGTCACGACGCCCACGGTCAGAACGCCCATCTCCTTGGCGCACTCGGCGACGACGCTCGTCGCGCCCGTGCCGGTGCCGCCGCCCATGCCCGCGGTGATGAACGCCATATCGGCGCCGCGCAGCGCTTCGCTGATCTGCTCGCGGCTCTCCTCGGCGGCCTTGCGGCCGATCTCCGGGTCCGCGCCGGCGCCGAGGCCGCGCGTGAGCTTCTCGCCAATCTGGATGCGCTTCTCCGTCTTTGTCAGGTACAGCGCCTGTCTGTCGGTATTCATCGCAACGAATTCAACGCCGCGCAGGCCGTACTGGATCATGCGGTTGATGGCATTGCATCCCGCACCGCCGACGCCGATCACTTTGATCTTGGCGAATAATTCGGATTCGTTGTCCTGTTCGAACATGGTTTTTCCCCCTTATTTTGTGAAAAGGTCTCGAAGCCTATCCACGACGCCGCCCGAAGGTTCGTCGTCATAATAGCCGCCCAGCGCGCGCAGTACAAAATCCATCGCGCCGAACGCGCTCGTAAAGTTCGGCGAATTCATCTCGGGCATAAACGGGATGTCGCGCTTCACCGGCAGGTTCAGCGCCAGCCGCATAAACTCGCTGCCGCCCTTCACCATCGCGATACCGCCGCCCGTCAGGTAAGTCGTCGGATTCGCCTCCGCGCCGACGCCGAGCTTGGACAGCGTCCTGCGGATCAGCCCGACCAGCTCGTTTGCCCGCGCCTCCATGATCAGCTCGATCACCGAGTGCTCGACGCGCTTTGTGCCGGCCGGCATGCGGATGATCTCCGTGCTGCTCAGCGCGTCCTGTCCGAACACATACCGCCGTTTGACCTGCTCGGCCACGTCGAGCGGAATGTCGAGGCCGAAGCTTAAATCGCTCGCAAAATGCATGCCGCCCACGTCGATGGTCGCCGAATGCGTCAAAGCCGCGTTCTCGACGATCGCGACGTCCGTGTGCGTGTATCCCACGTCGAGGAGCACGGCGGGGCGGACGCGCTCCTTCTCCGGTATGATTGCGAGCGCCTCGGCGAGCTGGCTGCTGACGCACATCGAGATCTCGACGTTGACCGAGTCGAGCGTCTCCTCCATCGCCTTGACGAACGGCTCGCGCACGTACATATGCGACACGACGCCCGATATCTCGTCGGCTTTCACGCCCTCCGGCACCTCGCCGGACACCACGCCGTTGACCGTGAACGACACGGGCGTGGAGTGCATCAGCACAAAATCCTTCGCACGGGCCTTCTTGAGCGACTCGGTGATGAGGTCGTCGATGTCCTGCGCCGTGATCTTGCCGGAGCGCGAATGGATGCCGATGCGCGCCTCGGTCGTGACGAGCCGCGTAAACGGCGGCGGCACGGCCAGGGCGACCTCGCGGATCCTTATCCGGCTGTCCTGCTCCGCCTGCTGGACGGCCTCGATCACGGCGTCCCGCAGCGACTGCGGGCTCTCGAACTCGCCCGCGCGGTAGCCGCCGTACGGGCACACCGAAACGCCGTGGACGCTGATGCCGTCTGCGTTGACGGCGCTGCCCACGAGACACACGATCTTCGAGCTCCCGATGTCCAGTATCGCAGCGGGTTTTGCCACGCGTTCCCTCACTGACCTTTGCGGTATATATACTTCGTAATTATATCACACCAACTTTTTTATTCGCAACCATTGTCGATAGATTCACAATCCCGTGCGATTTTCGCCGAATTCCGCAGCGGGCGGCGCGGGCGAACCCCCTTTTTCGACGCGTCGCGCCGTCTGCAGCATGAAAGCGGCCAGTCCGAACATCAGTACGATCAGCCCGCGGTACTGGTACCACATGTGCAGGTACGCGGGCTTTGCGGACGCTGTGATCCAAAAAACCGGCAGCAGCGCGACTATAAGATACGCCGCGTGGTCGAGCAGTCTCCGGAACGCGACCCGGTTTTTTAAAATCCGCGCGACGTACCAGAGTCCGAACAGCATTTCGAAGAAGAACGGGACGTAGTCCGTGATGTTGATGAAGCAGTTTATGAGCGCGAGCCGGACATAGCTCTGCTCCCGACCCGCCGCGTCCGCGCCGCTCATCCAGTGCCCGAGCTTGGAGAACGCGCTACTAAAGCCGTTCAGGTCGGACAAAAGCGTCACGAGCGCCAGCTTGGCGATCCACATCAAAAGGTACGCCGCCGCCCAGGCCGCAAAGCAGACGCCCGCGCGCCGCATCGAGCCTTTCAGCGTAATCGCGTCGCCGTCGTCCGCCTGCCGCGCCGCAAGCAGCGCGAGCATCGGCAGCCCGAACGTGATGACCGGCACGGTGTAAAAATCGAAATACTGCGTCGCGGCGCCGAGCAAAAAGAACAGCATGGGCTCGGAAAACCGGCGCAGCGGCAGCGAGCAGACGAGCGCCATGCCGATCAGCGCGATGAAAAAGCACGCCGAATACAGATAGGACGCGGAGATCACGATCGGGTTGAACTGCGAGAGCACGATCACGAACGCGAGCGCGAGCGGGTACGAGCGCGTCCTTTTGTACAGCGAGAGCGTCGCAACCCCGAGCAGGATGAAGAATGTCCACATCAAACACTGCCGCGCGTCCATGTAGTGCATGACGGCGAGCATCGGCCGCACGAACACGCGGAACCCCATCCAATAGCGGACATAGTTCGTGTTCGGCGCGGTCTGCGCCGCCACGGCCCGCTGGTAGTCCGAGAGCAGCGTCTCCTCGCGGTATTCGTCCTCCGGCGGATACCAGCCGGGGTTCGTCAGGACCGCGCCGGGCGCGCGCGCCGTGTCCATGTAGTAGCTGTAGATCAGGATGCGGCCTTCCGTGTAGTTGTCGAGCTTGCTGCGCGGATGCCCCTCGTACAGGATGCCGGGGCCGAAGCCCTCGCCGACAAGCTGGCCCCACGAAGCGTCGAGGTTTTTCTGCACGGCGCGCTGCGGGCAAAGGCCGGCCAGATACAGCAACAGGCAGCCCGCGGCAACGCAGACCGCAAGCAGCGCGCCGTAGCGGCACAGCGTGCGAACCACCGTCCGCATGGATACTTCCCCCTTTGCTTTATGCGGCTTCGCCGCGCCGTGTTCAGGCATGTTCGTTCCTCCGCCCGGCCGTCAGCACGTCCAGACACTTCTTGGCGAGCATATCGTAGTCCAGCGTCCGCTCGGCGTGCTTTCGCGCGCGCGCGCCCATCCCGGCAAGCCGCGTTTCGTCGCTGGTCAGCGCGCGCAAAGCTTCGTACACCTCGTCCGCCGCGCCATGCCGCACAAACAGCGCCGAATCGTCCGAGAGATAGTCCGCGTCGCCCTCCGCCGGCTCGTAGAAGATGGCCGGCACGCCGAGCGCGACGGTCTGCTGCCACAGCACCGACGGCGCGCCCGGATAGGCCGCGATGTCCGCCGCCGCGATGTAGGAAAGCGCGCGGCCGCCGTCGACCATGCCGGTAAAGCGCAGCCGTTTTGTATTGCTTGCGGCGCGTTCGACCGCTTCGCGCACGCCCTGCTCCATGCTGCCGACGTAGACGAGGTACCAGCGCGGATCGTCCAGCCGCGCGAAGGCCTCGGCCAGCTCGGCCGGACGCTTGAGCGCATCGAGCTTGCCCGCCTGCATCACGATGCGCGCGTCTTCGGGCAAATCCAGCTCCGCGCGCACAGACATACGGAACTCCGCCTTGCGGTCGTACGGCAGCGTGGAAAAGTCCGCGCCGAGCCACAAGCTCGTAAGGTCGCTCTCTGCAAAGCCGAACGCCTCCGTCGCATAGCGTTTTCGCGGCGGCGAAACGTAGAAGACCTTTTTGTACCGTTTCTGCATGTACCGGCGCCACCAGCGGTAAACGCAGCCGAAGTAGACGAAGCGCCGCGCGCGGTCCTTCAGCCTCTTCGTAAAGCACGCGTTGAACGCGAGCACGAACGTCTCGTGCGTGTCCGCGCCGAGGATACAGGCCGGGTGCCGGTCGGCGTACCGCTTGAGCGCGAAGCTCCGCGTCAGGATGAAGCCGTGCACGAAAATCAGGTCCGGCTTTTCCTCGCTAAGCAGCCGATACAGGCCGTCGACGGGCGTGTGCAGACTTTTGTAGCGGATTTTAACGAAACGCACGCGCACGCCCTTGTCGAAAAGCTCGTCGCCTTGGCTTCGCGCGGGGCCGTCGTAGAAGTCCGGGTGACCCGTGCCCGCGAGCACGACGACCTCGTGGCCAAGCTTTGCCATCGCCGCGGGCAGGTAGTTCTCCTGGTACGTGTGCCCGACCATATAGTATTGGCACAGGTGCACGATCTTCATGGCACGTTCTCCAGGTCGATGCGCGAAATGTCCAAAAACTTCCCGAGCTCGCGGTGCCCCTCCTCGGAGAGGTAATAGATCGTGCCGCCGCAGGGCGTGAACGTCAGCTCGCCGAACACCGGTTCGCCCTCCTCCTCAAAGAAGTCCACGCGCACGAACGGGAACGGCCTGGCAAGCTTTCTTGCATAGTCCAGCATGCGGTCCAGGCTCTTCGGGCGCGGCGGCGGGCTGTCGGTCCTGTTCGTCGTGTATCCCGGCTCCATGTTCCAGTCCGCGTCCGCGAACAAGAAGCGCGCAAAGCCCGTTTCGTCGCGGTCGTAACAGTACATGATCTGCAGCGGCTCGCCGTGGAAGCAATGGATCTTGATGTCCACCGGCATCAGGCCCGGCGGCGTTTTGATCAGCCGCTCGCACATCACGCGCTGGCGCAGCGGCGCCATCTGCATCTCGGCAAAGTCGAGGTAATCTTTCTTCCGCATGTTCTTCCGCAGCGTTTTCTTTGTTTGCTCAATGTCGAGCTTCGACTTGTCGCGGCAAAAGATATGCGAGCCGCAGCCGGCGGTGATCTTTAATGCGAACGCGTCCGGCAGCTTGTCGAACGGGATATCGTCCACGCTGTCCCACGCGCCGTAGCATTCCTTGACGATCTCGCCGCAGCCGCGCTCGCGCACGTAGTCCAGCACGAGGTATTTGTCCACGGCGCGGCGGATCAGCTCGCTCTTCGGGTAATAGAAGCGCTTGAGCCACATGATCTTTTCGTCGATCGTCGTCGGGTTCTCCCAGTCGATCGGCCGGTTGAATGCCTTAAAAAACCGCCGCTCGCAGTTCCATTTCGGCGAGATGCGCGCCAGCATGCGGTACATCTGCCGCGACAGCTCGCCCACCGCCTTACTCTTTGCCATGCGCTGCCGAATCGTCATTCTTTCCCACGCTTTCCCTCTCTGCCGAGCAATGCCCAAAACCCCTTTATCCGCCGGAACGAGCCGAAATACTGCGCCGTGAACGCGCGTGTGCCCGGAAACAGCAGCGGCGCGCCGAACGCCTGCACAAGCCCCGTCAGCACCGCGGCGTACGCAGCGCCGGCCATGCCGAAGAGCGCGATGCCCGCCGTGTTGAAGAGGACGCTGGCAAGCGCGCCGATCCCGCAGTAGTATTTGACGTATTTGAGCTTATCCTCCGCCAATACCCAGATGCCGCGCGACACGCCGACCGAGGTCAGCAACCCCGTTATGGACAGGACGCGCAGAAGCGGCGCGGCGGGCAGATACGTCTCGCTGTACAAAAACGTCACGATCCACGGCGCAAGCAGCGCGAGGCCGACGGCCGCGAGCGCGCCGACGCCGAACACGGCAAGGTGCACGGCCTGATAGCGCGGCCCGAACGCGTCGGGGTTATGCTTCTTTGTCTCGAGCAGCACGGGCGTGGCCGAGTCGACCACCGCCTGCGGCACGAATATCCACAGAAGCGCGATCGCCGACGCGGCGTTGTAGTACCCGAGCGCGGTCTCGCCGAGCTGGTTGGCCAGCAGGATCCTGCCGAAATAGTTCGTGATCGCGACCGTCAGGCCGGAGAGGATAAAATGGTAGCCGCGGCCGAGCAGCGCCTTCGCCGTGGCAAACGAGAACGAGAGCTTGAGCTTTGCGCGCGTAAAGAACAGCGGCACGACGATGAGGTAGTTGGCCAGCATCTGCACGACGGAGGTGAGCGCGAACCACTCGACCGACGCGCCTTGGATCAGCAGCACGATGCGCCAGGCCGAGCAGACCAGGTTCCCGACCGCGGAACCGATGGCCGTGTATTTGCTGAGCAGCTCCATCTGGAACCACAGCCTGAACGCGTCGAACGTCTGGAAGATGAGCTGCAGCGATTGCAGCGCCGTCACGACGAGCAGGAGCCGATTTCCCGGCTCGAGCGCAAGCACGACCGCGGCGATGCACAAAATCGACAGCGCGGAGCTGGTAAAGCGCAGCAAAAGCGCCGTGCCGACGATCTCGCCCTGTTTTTCCGGCGCGTCGAGCATCGCGGGGATCTGCACGCTGTCGATGCCGAGCGTGCACAGCGGCAGAAACATCGCCATCAAACTCGCGCCGTAGCCGAGCACGCCGTAGTTGCCCGGGCCCATGTACCGCGCGGCGAGGATGCCGATGACCGCCGAGAGGACGTATTGAAACACGTTCTGCGCGACGAGCCAGCCGGTGTTTGCCGCAAAGCGCTTGAGGACCGGCGAGTCGGCACGCCAAAAGATTCCCATGCTATCCTTTTTTCCAGGTCGTCTCGTTCACGATCCGGGCGTAGCTTTCGATGATTTTGACCACCTTGACCGACACGTTCCCGTCGGAATAGTCGCGCGGCAGCGCGCGCGGTTCGCCGTTTTCTTTCATCGCGACGGCAAGCTCGAGCGACTGCATGATCTCCTCCGCGGTCACGCCGCCGAGCACGACGGTGCCCGCGTCGAGCGCCTCGGGCCGCTCGGTCGACGTGCGGATGAGAACGCCGGCAAAGTCCAGCAGCGAGGATTCCTCGGAGAGCGTGCCGCTGTCCGACAGCACGCAGTATGCGCTCGTCTGGAGCTTGTTGTAGTCGAAGAAGCCGAACGGCGGCAGGCTTTTTACCAGCGGGTGGAAGGCAAAATTACGCTGTTCGATGAACTTTTTGCTGCGCGGGTGCGTCGAGTAGATCACGGGCAGCTTGTACGTCTCCGCAATTTCGTTGACCGCGGTCATCAGCGGGAGGAAGTGCTTTTCGTCGTCGATGTTCTCCTCCCGGTGCGCCGAGAGCAGGATATATTTGCCCGCTTTTAGGCCCAGCCGCCCCAGCACATCGCTCCTTTCGATGCTGTCCCGGTGCTTAGCCAGCACCTCGCGCATGGGCGAGCCGGTCACGAATATTGTCTTGCCGTCGATGCCCTCGGAGAGCAGGTAGTTTCGCGAGTTCTCCGTGTACGGCAAATTGACGTCCGCGATGTGGTCGACGATCGTGCGGTTGACCATCTCCGGCACGTTCCAGTCCCAGCAGCGGTTGCCGGCCTCCATGTGGAAGATCGGGATTTTGAGCCGCTTTGCCGGAATCGCGCACAGGGCCGAGTTCGTGTCGCCGAGCACGAGCAGCGCGTCCGGCCGGACGCTTTCCAGCACGGCGTACGAGCGCGCGATGATGTTGCCGAGCGTCTCGCCGAGCGTGCCGCCCGCGCTGCCCAGGTAATGGTCCGGCGCACGCAGGCCCAGCTCGTCGAAGAAGACCTGGTTGAGCGTATAGTCGTAGTTCTGGCCCGTGTGCACGAGCACGTGGTCGAAGTACCGGTCCGCGCAGTATATCACCGCCGAGAGCCGGATGATCTCGGGCCGCGTGCCGAGCACCGTCATGAGCCGAAGCTTCTTTGCCATGCTAAACCTCCATCGCGTAGGTGTCCGGCCGCGCGGGATCGAACGGCTCGCTCGCCCACATCACGGTGACGAGGTCCGAGCTTCCGACGTTCTCGATGCTGTGCGCATAGCCCGCGGGGATGTCGACGACCTCGGGCTTTCTGCCGCTGACCGGATACTCGAGCACGACGTCGCCGTTGACTTTGCGGAAGCGGATCACCGCCTCGCCGGACACGACGAGGTATTTCTCCGTCTTGATTCGATGGTAGTGGTTTCCCTTGACGACGCCGGGGCGGCTCGTGTTGACCGACACCTGGCCGTATTCCTGCGTTTTGACGAACTCCGTAAAGCTGCCGCGCGCGTCGAAGTGCGGGTTGAGCGCGTACGAGAACGCGTTCTCCGGCAGAAAACTCGTGTACGTGGCGTAGAGTTTGCGGGTAAAGTCTGTATCCAGCTTCGGCAGAAACAGGCTGGCCCGGCTGGCCCGGAACGAGCGGATGAGCCCAACAACCTCGCCGAGCGTCGTCCCGTACACGGGCGACGCCTTGCAGTAGTCCCCGTCCTTCCCGACGGCCCCGGTCAGCGCGGTTATCATCGCCGAAACCGCGTCGTCGACGTACAGCAGCGTCAGCTTCGTGTCTTCGCCGTTGACCGTGACCGGCAGGCCGCGCGCGATGTTGTAGCAGAACGTCGCCACGGCGCTGTTGTAGTTTGGTTTCGACCACTTGCCGAATATGTTCGGAAAGCGAAACGCGTACACCGGCACGCCCGTGCGTTTGCCGTATTCAAACAGCAGCTCCTCGGCCGCGCGCTTGCTCTGCCCGTAGGGGTTGTCCTTCTCGGCCTGCGTCGAGCTGGAGAGGAGCACCGGCGCCCGGTTGCCCGCGCGCTCGAGCAGCTCCAGCGTCTCCGCGAGCGCGTCGCGGTTGCCGCGCATAAACTCGGCTTCGTCCTTCGGCCGGTTTGCGCCCGCCAGGTGGAACACGAAGCCGCAGTCCGCCGCCGCGCGCTCCAGCGCCGCGCGGTCCGTGCCGACGTCGGTTTGACAAAGTTCGTATCCGCCCGCGGCCTGCAGCGCCTCGGCCAGATTTTGGCCGAGGAAACCGTTTGCGCCCGTGATGAGCAGCTTCATGCCATCGCCCCTTTAAAGAATGCGGCCAGCTCGCGCCGGATGTACGGCTGCTGCAGCAGCTTCTCCCGCACCTCGTCCACGTTCAAGAGCCGCGTGTTGTTGGAGTTGAACTCGGTCAGCCCGCTCTCCTCGGTGCGCCCGACGTCGTAGTATTTCTCGTAGTTCAGGCTCCTCCCGTCGCGCGGCACGCGGTAGTAGCCGCCCAGGTCGAGCGCGTGCGCGCACTCCTCGTTCGTCAGGAGCGTCTCATACTTCTTCTCGCCGTGGCGGATGCCGATGATCTTTACTTCCGTTTTCACGTGAAACAATCCGGCTACCGCCTCGGCCAATACGCCGATCGTGCAGGCGGGGGCCTTCTGCACGAGGATGTCGCCCGTATTGCCGCGTTCGAACGCATACGTCACCAAGTCGACCGCCTCGTCGAGGCTCATGATGAACCGCGTCATGGTTGGGTCCGTGACGGTAAGCTTCGCGCCCGCTTTGATCTGCTCGACAAACAGCGGGATCACCGACCCGCGCGAGCACATCACGTTGCCGTACCTGGTGCAGCAAATCGCGGTGTCCTTTTCGTCGACGGTGCGGGACCTGGCCACGACGACCTTCTCCATCATCGCCTTCGACGTGCCCATCGCGTTGACCGGATAGGCCGCCTTGTCCGTCGACAGGCAGACGATCTTCTTGACGCGCGCCGCAATCGCCGCCGCGAGCACGTTGTCCGTGCCGAGCACGTTCGTCTTGACCGCCTCGACCGGAAAAAACTCGCACGACGGCACCTGCTTGAGCGCCGCCGCGTGGAAGATATAGTCGACTCCGTGCATCGCGTTTATGACGGACGCGGAATCGCGCACGTCTCCTAG
>CAZKGE010000062.1:0-8434 GCA_964552065.1 uncultured Oscillospiraceae bacterium
CGCAGATCGCGCCGTTATGCTCGGCCATGTCGAGCGCGCGTTCGCGGATCGCCCTGCCGTAGGTACCCTTGGCGAACGCGGACTGGAAGCACGAGATGTCCGAGATATGGATGTCCGTCACATAATAGACCACGCGGCCGTCGTCGACGGTCGACAGCGCGGCGGCCACGTGCGCGCTCCTGTACTCCGTGTCGGTGGAGACCGTCCGCCCCTGCGTAAACGGCGACGGCGTCGCGGTCGGCCCGGGCGTCGGGCTCGGCGCGGCCGCGGCGGGCTCGGGCTCGGCCGTCTCCGGGACCGCCGTCGGCGCGGGCGTCCCAACGGCAACGACCGCCGTTCCCCGCGGCGCCTCGGGCGCCAAGCTGGACGGCAAAACATGATGGAACAGCGCGAACACGCACAGGCTCGCGCCGGTGACGAAAATATCGATGACGATCAGCGCCCAAACGGGCAATGTCCTGCGTTTCAACGCCGTTCACCCCGCACAAAAACCGCGCATCCGCTCCGGATACGCGGTGTTCAGTATAGCGGCAAAAGCGGGCCGGACGATGGAGAAAAACGGACAAAACTGTGAAAATGCGGCCGGCCGCCGCACGAATTTTATCGTTTGCGGAAGCCCTCGAACGCGCGCGCCACAAACGGACGCCGCACATGGATCGCGCCCTTGGGGCAGAACTCCTGGCAGCAGAAGCAGCGGATGCAGGCCTCGCGGTCGATTTCGGCCATCCCAGCGCCCATGGCGATCGCGTGCGCGGGACAGATCCGTTCGCACTCGCCGCAGCGCACGCATTCCGCCTTTACCACGTCCGGCCGGCTCTCGAACGCCTTGCGGAACACGGCGGTGAGCATGGGATTGTTCGTCCCCCACTCGCGCACTTCCTTCTGCCTGGCGTGTTTAAAATCCGGCGCGAAGAACGATTCCAGGTCGCCGCAGACCGCCAGCTTCTCGTGCGTGTCCGGAATCAGCCCGCGCGCGTGCGCCTCCGAGAGCGTCGGCACATCGGCAAGCGAGAGGTTCATCACGTGCGCCGCGGCCAGGTCCAGCGCGTGCGGGTTCTTGGCGGCAAACAGCGCGCCGACGTGCCGCGGCACGCCCGCCGACGGGCCGTTGCCCTCCATGGCTTCGACCATGTCGCCGATCGAGAGCGCGGGCTTTATGTATTCGCACACGTCGACCAGCATGCCGGAAAACTGCTCGTGCGTGGGATACCGGTAGTGCGACTCCGCCTTGCGCATGGCCGGTATCGCGCCGAACAGGTTCTTGCACGCGCCGGTGTAGGCCATGAGGCCGTGCGTCTTGATCTTGGCGAGGCTGATCACCGCGTCCGCCTCGAGCAGGTACTTCGTGGCAAGAAACGACCGGCAGACCCGCGCCGCGGGGTTTGTTACCTCCGTCTCGCCGAAGTCGAAATTGAGCGACGCGCCCGTCTTTTCGATCGCGCGCATGCCGGTCGCGGCGTAGATCGGCGTCAAAAACGACGCCGTAAACAGCCCGCCGGGGCTGTCGCCGAGAACGACACTAGCGCCGCGCTCGATGAGCAGCTCGCATAGCGCCGCCGCCACCGCGGGGTGCGTGGTCGCGGCCTGCTCGGGCTTCTTGGGCATCATCAGGTTCGCCTTGACGGCCACGCGCATGCCGGGCCGCACAAAATCCAGCCCGCCCACCGCGTCGACGGCCTGTTTCAGCGCGTTTTTCACGCGCTCCAGCTCATAATCTTTGCAATCAACGACCGCAACGTCGAAGCCTCCCGCTGCTTCCGGCATCCGATGCATCCTCCGCTTCCCCGCGTTTTCCCGGGCGCGCCCGGCCGCGTTTTCGGCTATTATACCATGCCTTCGCCGGTTCCAATATGGAAACATTGTGCTTTATCTGGAAGAATGATACACTTATGTCTATTCTATCAATAAAGGGGGGAGCCGCCATGCCCAGCCTGGGCGCCTCGCTGATCAAGCTGCAATTGCGGCTTGCCAAACCCATTCTGCGCTTTACGGGCATCGAAGCCGCGAGAATTGCGCAGGATAACGTCGGGAAGCTCGGTGCGCGCGCGCTGCTGGACCGCGTGACGTTTGACGACGTTCCGCTGCCGGAGTTTGCCGTATCGTTCGCGACGCCCTGCGGCTGCGAAACCGCAAACACGCACGCGATTCTGTACCTGCACGGCGGCGGCTACGTCGCCGGCACGCTTGACTACGCCAAGGGCTTCGGCGGCCTGCTCGCCGCAGAGGCCCACGTCAACACGCTGTGCGTGGCCTACCGGCTCGCGCCGGAGCATAAATTCCCCGCCGCGCTCGACGACGCGTACGAGGCGTATCGCTTTCTCCTTGCGCGCGGGTATGCGCCGGAGCATATCGCGTTTGCGGGCGAGAGCGCGGGCGGCGGGCTGATGTTCGCGCTTTTGCTGCGCCTAAAGGACGAGGGGCTGCCGCTGCCGGCCTGCGCCGTCGGCATCTCGCCGTGGGTCGATCTCACGCTCTCGGGGCGATCGTACCGCAACAACGCCTTTCGCGACCCGTCGCTCATCCGCGAGTCCATCGCCTACTACGTGATCGTCTACGCGGCCGGCCGCGAGGACGAGCCGTTCGTTTCCCCGCTGCTCGGCGACCTCACCGGTCTTCCGCCCGCGCTGCTGTTTGCGGGCGCCGACGAAATTTTGCTCTCGGACGCCGTGTCGCTCTGCGAGAAGCTCGTCACCTGCGGCGGCCGCGCCGAGCTCGTCGTCGAGCGGGGCATGTGGCACGTGTACCCGCTGTTCGGCACCAAGGAGAGCCGCATTGCCATCGCGCACATACGCGCGTTCATCCGGAAGGAGCTGGGGCTGCCGCCGCTCCAGGAAAAGGAGTCGCGCGCGGGCCGGCGCGCAAAGGCCAAGGATCGGAGGAATTCGGCATGCGCGAACTGACCGGGCTACGCCGGTGCGCCGCGGACATGCTCGCGGCCTGCGAGACCGTGTCGTTTGCGACCGTGAGCGAGGACGGTTTCCCGCGCGTGTGCGTCGTGACGCCCATAAGGACCGAGGGGCGCGCCACTGTCTTTTTCTCGACCTCCGCAGGCTCCGAGAAGGTGCGGCAGCTTACGAAGAATCCGAAATCCGGCGTCTGCTGTCAGCTCGGCGGCGACAGCCAGACGCTTACCGGCACGGCGCGCGTTGTGACCGACGCCGCGCTCAAAAAGGAGCTGTGGCGGGACTGGATGCTCCGTCATTTCCCGCTCGGTCCCGAAGACCCGGACTACTGCGTCGTGCGCTTTGATGGCGAACGGGCCACGCTGTGGTACGAAGGCGATTTTGTCACGTTCGACATAACGGAAGGATAAACGGACGGATGGAAGCTCACGTGGAAGCTCACGCGACCGAACGCAAGCACACCTGGATGCGGCTCGATAACGCCGCGCTGATCTACCCCGCGACCATGAACCGCGGTTGGACCGCGCTGTTCCGCGTGTCCGCGGAATTGACCGAACCCGTCGACCCGGACATCCTCGAGGTCGCGCAGCGAAAGACGCTTAGGCGCTTCCCGAGCCTTTCCGTCAAGCTCCGGCGCGGCGCGTTCTGGTTCTATCTCGAGCACAGCGACGACTGCCCGCGCGTGCAGCAGGACGTCGGCAACCCGTGCGTGCGCATGCGCTTTGCCGACAACGGCGGCTTTGGGCTGCGCGTGCGCTACTATGAAAAGCGCATCGCGGTCGAATTCTTCCACGTATTGACCGACGGCACGGGGGGATTTATATTCCTCAACACGCTCGTGGCGGAGTATCTTACGCTTAAGTACGGCGCCAACATCCCGCGCGGCGGCAACGTGCTCGACTGCGCGGAACAGCCCAAGCCCGAGGAGATCGAGGACAGCTTCGCCGTGCATTCGGGCCGGTATTCGATGAGCCGCCGCGAACCGCGCGCCTACCACCTGCACGGCACGCCCGAGACGGACGGATTTGTGCACATCGTGACCGGCATGCTCAAAACGAGCGACGTGCTCAAAAAGGCGCGTGAAAAAGGCGTTACGCTGACGGAGTACCTGACCGCGGTCATGATCCTTTCCGCCGACAGCATCCAGCGCCGCGACACGCCGCACGAGCGCGCGTACCGGCCGGTCAAGATCTGCGTGCCGATCAATCTGCGCAAGATATTCCCGAGCGTGACGATGCGCAATTTCTCCAACTATGTCAACCCCGGCATCGACCCGCGCCTCGGGCAGTATGAGTTCGACGAGGTGCTCAACATCGTGCACCACTTCATGGCCATGGAGGTCACAAAAAAGCTGCTCAACGTCAAGATCACGACAAACGTGCGGTCCGAGCGCAACCCGTTCCTCCGCGCCATGCCGCTCTTTGTCAAGAACGCCGCGATGAAGGCGGTGTTCAGCAAGGTCGGCGACGCGCTCTCGACCACCAGCCTGTCCAACCTCGGAGCCGTGTCCCTGCCGCCCGAGATGCAGCAGTACGTCACGCGCCTGGACCTGATCCTGGGCCCGCTGTCCGTCAACCCCGTCTGCGCGGGCGCGCTGTCGTACAACGGCACGCTGTACATCAATTTTACGCGCACGATCCGCGAGTCCGCGTTCGAGCGCGAGTTCTTTACGAGGCTCGTCAAGCTCGGGCTGCATGTCGGCATCGAGAGCAATCAGCGCTATTAGAGGTGAGAGTATGTCCTACTGTGTCAACTGCGGCGTCGAATTAAAGCCCTCCGAGCCGCGCTGCCCGCTCTGCGGCGTCGAGGTCGTCAACCCCGCCGAGCCTTTTTACGAATCGACCGCGCGCCCGTATCCCAGGCACGTCGAGCGCATCAACGCGCGCATCGACCGGCGGTACGCGGCCGAGTTTATTTCGCTTTTGCTTTTAATCCCGCTGTTTATCACGCTGTTTACGAACCTGCTCGTGTCGCACGCGCTCACCTGGTCGCTGTACGTGGTCGGCGCGCTCGCGCTCGTGTTCGTCACCGTGCTGCTGCCGATGCTGTTCCTGCGCCGCCGGCCGACACTGTTTATCCTGCTCGACGGGGCCGCGCTCGCGCTGTTTCTGTTCTCGGTCGAGCGGCTCGCGGGCGCGCAGTTCTTCACGCATCTTGGATTGCCGCTGTGCGCGCTCGTGACGCTGTTTACGCTCGCCGTCAACGCGGCGTTCTCGGAGAAATGGAAGACCGACCCGCTCATTCGCACCGCGGCGCTGTTCGCGCTGCTCGGGCTTTTGACCGTCGGCGTCGAGCTGTCGGTCATGTTCTACGCGGACAGGCTCTCCATCCCGCAGTGGTCGATGTACGCGCTGTTCCCCTGCTTCGTGCTCGCCGGCTGTCTGCTGCTGCTCAACCGGAAAAAGAAGGTCAAGGACGAGCTGAAGAAACGGTTTTTTGTGTAAGGGGGGACGGTGCGGGGACTTTGCCCCCGCACCCCCATCAATAGGCCGAGGAGGACGTTGGAGGCTCCGCCTCCAAACCTCCGCTCAAGGGACGCGTCCCTTGAGAATCCCTTTCTGCCGGACATGTGATTGGTACCCTTTCCATGGGTTTCCAAAGGGACGTGTCCCTTTGGCGGGGTGCAGGGGCAGAGCCCCTGCGTTCAAAACAAAAAGCGGGGCGTCTACGCCCCGCTTTTCTTCGCCGTATATTACCTCCCGCAGAGCCGCGCGGTATCGCGCGCGATCACCATCTCCTCGTCGGTGGGGATGACGAACACGCGGACGCGGCTGCCGGGCTTGGAGAGATCGGCCTCCGCGCCGCGCGGGCAGGTGCGGTTGACCTCCAGGTCCAGCTCGACGCCGAGGAACTCGAGGCCCGTGGCGATCATCTCGCGCACAGGGCGGTCGTTCTCGCCGACGCCCGCGGTGAACACGATCGCGTCGAGCCCGCCCATGGCGGCGGCGTAGGCGCCGATGTACTTCTTGACCTTGTAGGCGAACGTCTCGAGCGCGAGCCTGGCGCGCTCGTTGCCTCCTTCCGCGGCGATGGTAAGATCGCGGAAATCGCTGGACACGCCGGAGATGCCGTACACGCCGGCCTCCTTATTGATATACCGGTTGATCCCGTTGACGTCGAGGTTGAGCTTCTCCATCAGGTATGGGATGATGGCGGGGTCCATATCCCCGCAGCGCGTGCCCATCGGCACGCCCTCGAGCGGCGTAAAGCCCATCGACGTATCGATCGACTTGCCGTCCTTCACGGCGGCGATCGACGAACCGTTGCCGAGGTGGCAGGTCACGATTTTCGTGCCCTCGCGCTTGCCGCCCAATAGCTCGATCGCGCGGCCGGAAACGTACAGGTGCGACGTGCCGTGGAAGCCGTAGCGGCGCACCATGTGCTTGGTGTACGCCTCGTAGGGCAGCGCGTAGATATACGCCTTCTTGGGCATGGTCTGGTGGAACGCCGTGTCGAACACGCCGACCATCGGGGTGTTCGGCATGATCTTTTTGCACGCGTCGATGCCCATCAGGTTGGCCGGGTTGTGCAGCGGGGCGAGGTCGCACAGCTCGCGCATCGTTTCGACCATCTCGTCCGTAATCGGGACCGAGCCCGAGAACTTCTCGCCGGCGTGCACGACGCGGTGTCCGACCGCGTCGATCTCGGACATGTCGCGGATGACGCCCTTCTCGGGATCGACGAGCATATCGAGCACCATGCGGATGGCGTCGGTGTGGTTGTGCATGTCCTTCTGGACGGTGACGGACTCCCTGCCCGCGGGCTTGTACTGCAGCACGGAATCCTGAATGCCGATGCGCTCGCAGATGCCCTTGGCGATGACCCGTTCGTTCTCGGTGTCGATGAGCTGATACTTCAGCGACGAGCTGCCCGCGTTGACGACCAATACCTTCATAAAAAACTCCCTCCTACAGCCTGAGGCCCTGGGCCTGCACGGCCGTGATGGCGACGACGGAAACGATGTCCTGCACGCTGCATCCGCGCGAAAGGTCGTTGACGGGGGCGGCGAAGCCCTGGCTGACGGGGCCGAGCGCCTCGGCGCCCGCAAAGCGCTGCACGAGCTTGTAGCCGATGTTGCCGCTCTGCAGGTCCGGGAAAATCAAAACGTTCGCCCTGCCGGCGACGAGGCTGCCGGGGGCTTTTAACGCCGCGACCTTGGGCACGATCGCCGCGTCGAGCTGCATCTCGCCGTCGAGGTTGAGATCGGGCGCCATCTGCTTGGCCAGTTCGGTGGCCTGCCGGACCTTGTCGACCAGCTCGTGCTTGGCGCTGCCCTTCGTCGAGAAGCTCAGCATCGCGACGGCGGGCTCGATCCCGGCGAGGGCGCGCGCGGTGTTCGCGGAGGCGATCGCGATGGCCGCAAGCTGCTCGGCGGTGGGTTCCGGGTTGATCGCGCAGTCGCCGAACAGCAGCACGCCGTCCGTGCCGAGCGTTTTATTCGGGACCTCCATGATGAAGCAGCTCGAGACCGTCGAGATGCCCGGCGCGGTCCTTATGATCTGCAAGGCGGGTCTGAGCGTGTTGCCGGTCGTGTTGATCGCGCCGGCGACCATGCCGTCGGCCTTGCCGACTTTAATCATCATCGCCGCAAAGAACAGCGTGTCCTTCATCGTCTCGGCGGCTTTCTCGAGCGTAACGCCCTTGTCCTTGCGCATCTCGTGAAATTTTTCGGTAAACGCCGGCAGGTCCGGGCTCGTCAGCGGGTCGATGATCCCGACGCCGTCGAGCGAGACCGAAAGCCTCTTTGCGGCCGCCTCGATTTCATCTTTCCGGCCCAGGAGCGCAACCTTCGCAATCCCCTGCTTTGCAACCAGCTCCGCCGCCTGCACCGTGCGCTCCTCGGCGCCCTCGGGGAGCAGAATAAACTTTTTGTCCGACTTCGCCTTCTCCGTGATCTTATCCATGACAGACATACAACAAAACACTCCTTTCGCGCTACGAACTACGTTTCCGTTGGCATTATAGCACAGAACATATTTGTGCAATTTGCCAAGGACCCGAATTTTGGCATATCGTAATCCGCTATTTCCGAAACCGGCTTTTTGCGGTATACTTTGACCGTTTGGGGGAGGGAGATTCCATGAAAAACGTCCGATCCGACCGCGCCTTAAGCGTTTGCATCCTCGTGTACGCGGGGCTGCGGCTGTCAAATTATTTTCTGCCGTTTCCGCCGCTTGTGTACTTCACCGCCGCGCTGCTCGCGGCCATCGTGCTCTGGTCGGTCCCGCTGATGAAGCGCGCCACGCAGATCGTGCTGCTCGTGCTGTCCGTCGCGGGCGTGTCGCTGCTTTTGTACGCGCGCGCCTCGTTTGAAACCTGGGCCGCCGCCGTGCTGTCCAACGGCAATATGGTCATGCTGCTCATGCTCGTGCCGATGATCTCCGCGCCGTTCTTCTACGAGGACTACCAGAGCGCGCTCAAGTCGTTCGCCGAGCTAAAAATGCGCAACGTGATGAGCTTTCTTATACTCATCTCCGTCTGCACGCACGTGCTCGCGGTCATCGTCAGCATCGGCGCGGTCATGATCATCT
>CAZKGE010000062.1:8534-10409 GCA_964552065.1 uncultured Oscillospiraceae bacterium
GTCTGCACGCACGTGCTCGCGGTCATCGTCAGCATCGGCGCGGTCATGATCATCTTCGAGCTGATGGAGCCGTTCGCACGGATGTACCGGGCCCAGAAGCCGTTCCTGACCACCGTGTCGCGCGCGTACAACTCGTCCGGCTTCTGGTCCCCCGCCTGGGCGTCAGTGATCGTGTACAGCGCGTATCCCGACGTGCGCTGGGTAAAGGTGATTCCGGTCGGCATCGCGTTTACGGCGCTGTTCCTCGCGCTGCACCTGGCCGGCGCGTACCTGGAAACCAGGCGGCACCCGGACCGCTATCCGGACATCGCGCCCGATCCCGGAGTGACGCTCGATTCCAAGCGGCTCAAAACGATGCTGCTGCTGGCCTTCGCCCTGATCGGCTCGATCATACTCGTCAACGTGACCACGGGCTGGGACCTGATGATCAGCGTATCCGCCGTTTCGATCCTGTTCCCGTTGATCGTCGCGCTCGTCCAGAACAAAAGGCGCGAGTACCGTGCGCAGATGAAGCTGTACTACGGCGTGCAGATCGTCAAGTCCCGCGACCAGGTCGCGCTGTTCATGCTGTCCGGGTTTTTGGGCAAGGCGCTCGCCGTGTCCGGCGTGGGGCAGGTCCTCTCGGGGCTGCTGCCGCCGTTTTTGACGGGCTACCCCGCGCTGATGGTCGCCGCGCTGATGCTGCTTCTCATCCTGCCGGGCATGGCCGGCGTGCACCCCGCCGCGACCGGCTCGGCGATGCTCGCCGCGTTTTCGCCCGCGGCGCTCGGGCTGACGCACTACACGTTCGCGCTCGCGATGCTTGTGGGCTGGCTTCTCACCGTCATGATGGCGCCGTACTCGGCGACGGGGCTGCTGCTTTCGACGCTGACGGGCAAGAACAACTACTACACGTCGATCGGCATCAACTGGACGTTCTGCATCGTCTGCATCGCCGTGTTCAGTCCATTGATCGCGCTCGTCGGCCCGCTGATGGGCTGAGGCGCGGGGGTCTGCCGGAGGCGCAGGGGGCATATGCCCCCTGCTTTTTTGTTTTCGTTACAGCAGGAAGATCGAGACGATAAGGCCCGCCGCAAGGCCGATCATGACCGGCATAAAGTTCCGCCGCGCCAGCTCGGCCGGGTCGACGCCGCACATGGCCGCGACCGGGATCACCGCCCACGGCACGCACGTGCCGCCGCCGATCCACTGCGCGCCGGACTGGCCGAGCGCGCCGAGCACGGGGACGCTGAGGTTGACCGCCTTGCCGAACGAGAGCGCCATCGAGCCGACCAGCGGCAGCCCCGAAAAGCCCGAGCCGTCGAGGCCCGTGATGCCGCCGATGATGAGCGTGATCGGCGCGACGGCAAACTTGTTGAGCGGCACCTTGCCGGCCAGCCACCAGGCCCAGTCCATGAGCAGGCCCTGCTGGTATTCGCCGCGCAAAATCGAGCCGATGCCGCTGCCGCCGATGAAGAAGAACCCGCCGATGACCACGACCGGCGCGAAGATCTTCATGCCGAACGCGAAGCCGTCGCGCACGTAGTCGACGACCTTCTCGAGCGCGGTGCCGAGATGGTACTGCAACAGCGTGCCGACGGTCATAACCAGCATCGCCGAGCCCGTGATGATCGCGGTCGCGTCGCCGCCCTTGGCTTCGAACACGATGATGAGCGCGATGGCCAGCGCGAACACGATCGGCGTGACCCACAGCATGATGCCTGCGTTCCGGTGCGCCTCGCGGTACTCCCCGCTGTCGGAAAGCGCCAGCTCGCGCTCTAAGTCGTAGCGCGCCTTGCTTCGGACCAGGTCCTTTTTCAGCACGTAGAACGCGACCGCGATGGCGATAACGCCGTCGGCCAGAAATATCGGCCAGCCCGCGCGGATAATCTCCGG
>CAZKGE010000063.1:0-2880 GCA_964552065.1 uncultured Oscillospiraceae bacterium
TTCTGCAAAGAAAAGTAACAAAAGAAAGTCGGGAAGAGGATAGGGGGCGGGGCGGCTGTCCGGTTCCTGCCCGCTTGTTTTCCTTCGCTGGAAAGAAAGGCGGGCGGACGCGAAATTTCGCGCCCGCCCCGCCGTCAGATCGTCGGAATTTCACCCCAGTATGGAATACCGGCGCATCGCTGATGTCCGCCTCAATTGAGATAGACATCCCATGGCGCGAGGTCGGACTGGCGCACGGTCGTGGTCAGGTCGAACGTGCCGATGAACACGCGCTCCCAGCTCTCGTTCCGGTCGTACAGGTCCCATACGATCCGCAGCGTGAAGGTATCCGGCAGGTCGGGCGCGCGCATGTCGAGCAGAAAATCGCCGAAGCTGTTAAGCGGTTGCCAGCCGCCGTTTCCCTTTACCCAGGCCTCGGCCTTCTCCTTGGAGAACGCATACGGCTCCATCGCCTCGGGCTTTGCGCTCTGCAGCACGCCGTCGATGTAGACCCGCGCCTGACTGCTCTCCGATTCCCACGGGTAACAAGTCCCGTTCACCAGCCACTCGATCAGGACGGAGCGCGACACTGAATTGACCATGATGTCGTAGAGCCGCACCTCGACGCCGCCGATCGTCTGCTCGCCGTCAAGCCGCAGCGTAAACTTGGCGTTTCGCCCGTCCGCGGCAAGGCGATCCGTTTCCGCGCGCCACGCGCCGCGCTCCGCATCGTCTCTAGGCAGCGTGATCTCGCCGGTGTGGGGATTGACGCGCAGCAGCAGTTCCACGGCGTCCCACGCATACGTGAGCATTTCCTCGCCGACGCCGCCTTTTCGCCGCTGTTTTGAGCCCGCGTCGCGCAGCACGGCCACGAGCACCGTCTCGGGAAGCTCGTCCGCCGGCGCATACCATGGGTAGCTGACCACGTTTTCGAACGTTCCGAAGTAAGCGACCTCCCATTGGACATCCAGCCTCGGCCGGGACAGATCGGGCGTAAAGACCGAACTGATCTCCTCGCCGGGCGTCTCGTAGCCGTCGAGATAAACCTTTGGCTGCTCGGCGCCGCGCGTGACCACGCTCGTGCCAAGCACGAGCCCGCTTTGCGTGACAAGCGCGTCGCGGAACGTGTATTCGTCCTGCGCGATTCCAAGCGGCGTCGTCTCCTCCGACAGGGTGGCCAGCGCCGCGTCTCTGGCCTCGCCTTCTTCTTCAAGGCTTCGCAGTATGTCCGCGATCAAGCGCTCCCGCTCGGCCGCGATCTGCTCCGTCGGCGTTTCATAGACAAAATCCAGCGCGAAGCTTCCGAGTTGCTCGCCGCGTGTGTCCGAATCGTCGTAGGCGTAGAGCATGCAGGAGAGCGTGATAAGCGTGCCGTCGGGCACCGTTTGCTCACCCAGCCGGAACCAGGTGTCATACGCCGCGTTCGCCCGTCCCTCGGCGCGGGCGATCGCCGGCCGCCAGCGCTCCCCGTCCTCCGCCTTACCGTAGACGGGATAGTCCGTTCCATCGATCGTGAGCACATAGTCCGCGTCGTACAGGCGGGAATTGTCCCCGGTCTTTGCGTCCGTTGCGTCGAAGCAGATGTGCATCTCCGGTATTAAATCACTCCTTCCGCCGTATGTTTCGTAGGCGGCGCTGCGCAGCGCAAAGCGGATGCCGTCGACTTCCGCGCTTCCCTCGATGGGGCAATAGAAGGTCGTGCCGGCGATGATTTCGTCGGCCTGCCGCTCCGCCAGCGCACGCCGATCGTCACCTGCCTGCGTGCTTTGCGCGTATTCCTTGGCCCGTTGCACGCTGCTCCAATAGACCGCGTACGCCGCGCACGCCGACAAAAGCAGGATGGCGGCGGCGAGCACGATCAAAAGCGCCTTCCGCCTGGCTGGCATATGAAACGGCGGTTCGGGCTCGCGCCCGCGCGATGCGCGCCGCCGGCCCAATTCCAGCATCTGCTCCGCCATGCGCGCTTTAAACGGCGCGGAAGCGCGGATGCCGTCAAACCCTGTACGATACTGCTCCATAGCCCTCTCCTTTCAACAGCGTTTTCAGTTTTTTGCGCGCGCGGGAGAGCCGCGAGGTGACCGTTCCTTCGCGTTCGTCCAGGATACGCGCGATTTCGCGCACCGGCATGCGTTCGTAGTAGAACAGGTATACGGCGTACCGGTCGCGTTCCGGCAGCCGGTGCACGGCGTCGAGCACCTCAAACGACTCTGTGGGGAACGCGGCGGCATCGTTCTCGTCGAGCGTTGCGCGCGTCCTGTGAGCGGCGGATTTGCCGTAGTCCTTGCATAGATTGACCGCCGCACGGATCAGCCAGGCCTTCTCGTGCGTTGTATCGGCAAACCGCGTGCGCGACGTCATCAGCCGCACATAGACCGACTGCACGATGTCCTCGGCCTCGTCAAGGCTCCGCACGCGGTTGACGGCGATGCGCAGCAGCATGTCGGAATGTGTTTCCACAATTCGGCGAATTTCCGGTTCGTCGAACGGTTGTATTTGCTCCATGGCCGCCCCCTTTCGCCATCAATACGATTCACGGGCCGGATTTACTGCAATTGCTGGTGTGAAATTTGTAAATTTTAGTCCAAACTGCGCGCCTGCGCGGCGGCCGCGGACAGGTTTTAACGATTCGTGCGCCGCCGAGCCGAGGGCAACAGCGGGAATATTAATTAAAGGAAAGGGCCACCCATGGGCGCGGCGGCCGCTGCCGATTACTCCCGGCTATCTTATATCATTTCATCCTGTTTGGCAAATTCCGCGCCGCGGTGGACGGGGAATTTGTTTTGTCCAAAAGATCCATTGACAATTTGAATGGAATAGCGTATCCTATGCGCATATAATACATACTAAACATATATGAAATATAGAGAATGAAGGGAGGAGATTTGACATGACGAAGGTATA
>CAZKGE010000063.1:2890-5465 GCA_964552065.1 uncultured Oscillospiraceae bacterium
TCATCGGGAACACGCCGCTCTTAGAGCTGTCCAAGTATGAGAAAAAATACGGGCTGAATGCGAGGGTGATCGGAAAGCTGGAGTATTTTAACCCGGCGGGGAGCGTGAAGGACCGAATCGCCAAGTCGATGATCGAGGACGCGGAGAGACGCGGCGTATTGAGGCCCGGGAGCGTCATCATCGAGCCGACGAGCGGCAACACCGGCATCGGGCTTGCATCCGTGGCCGCGGCGCGCGGATACCGCGTCATTCTGACGATGCCCGAGACGTTCAGTTTAGAGCGAAGGAACCTGCTGAAGGCCTATGGCGCGGAGCTGGTGCTGACCGAGGGCGCGAAAGGCATGCGCGGTGCGATTGAAAAGGCAGAGGAACTAGCCGGGGAGATACCGGACGCGTTTATCCCCGGCCAGTTTACGAACCCGGCCAACCCGGCGGTCCACCGCGCGACGACCGGCCCCGAGATCTGGGAGGATACGGACGGCAAGGTCGACATCTTTGTGTCCGGGGCGGGCACCGGCGGCACGGTGACGGGCGCGGGGGAGTACCTTAAATCGAAGAACCCGAACGTCCGCGTCGTCGTCGTGGAGCCCGCGGACTCTCCGGTCCTGTCGCAGGGCAGGGCGGGTGCGCACAGGATACAGGGCATCGGGCCGGGGTTCGTCCCCGCGGCGCTCAATACGGGCGTTTACGATGAGATCATCGCGGTGGAGAACGAGGACACGCTTTCTACCGGCCGGGAGATTGCGCGGACGGAGGGGCTGCTCGTCGGCATCTCGTCCGGCGCGGCGGTCTGGGCCGCCGCCCAGCTTGCGCGCCGTCCTGAAAACGCGGGGAAGACGATCGTCGTCATCCTGCCGGACACGGGCGAGCGCTATCTGTCCACGGCGCTGTTTGCCGAATAGACGGCGACTGCGCATGCTTGGCGGACGAAAAGAGGGAACCGTCCCGCGGCGGTCCTCTCTTTATGCATCCCGGCGGAACGCCCCCGTTTGGCCCGGATTTGTTCGCGGCCCGCATGTTGCGCGTCCTGACGGGATGCCCCGTTTGCGCCCGTACTTGCTCGCAGCCTGCATGTTGCGCGTCCCGGCGGGACGTACACGCACGTCCGGCCGCCTATGCTCGCTGTTCCGATACGAAATGCTGAAATACTAAATATAAAACATGGCCGCGCGCTCGCTTTTCCGTTTCTCCGCCTCGGCGGAGAGGTCGTCGAGCGTAACGCCGCCAAGGACGTCCCGCACGGACCGGTCCAGACGGTCGAACACGGATACCCGCAAGGCCTGTTCGAAGCTGGGCGCGCGCTGGGGGACCGTGTCCTCGGTTTTGTCGAACAGCGCGGTCTCGACAGCCGACAGGACGTCCAGCGCGCTGATCTGCTGCGGCGCCCGCGCAAGCTGGTAGCCGCCCTGCGAGCCCTTGACCGAGGTAACGAGGCCCGCGCGCTTGAGCAGCGAAAACACCTGCTCGAGATAGATCTTTGAGATGCCGAGCCGCTCCGAAATGCTGACGACCGTGATGCACTCCCTGCTGTCGTATTGCTGCGCCATGCTGACCGCGGCTGCCAGCGCGTAACGCCCCTTCGCGGAAATCCTCATACTGGTCTGATTCCTCGTTTCCTATATCACCGGTATGTTTTATGATAAAGTGGCGGCGGCGCGTTTGTCAAGGGCGGCCGGACAGCTGGGCGCTGCCGCGCTGCCACCGATGGGTGAAGCTTGCCGTGCCCAAAAGCGCTGCCGCGCGCCGGCCGCATTTGCGGCAATGCGGCGTTGATCATGCGGCCTGCGCAGACGGCGGCGCAAGTCAATGCGGCACGGCAATCCCCGTTCATCCCCGCTTATTCCGCGCGTGCTTCTCGGCGGCGCAAATCGATGCGGCACGGCGAATTCTCATCTACTGCTGCTTGTCCCGCGCATGCGGACGGGGCAAGTCGCGGACGACCCACCCCCAAAACGGTATCCCTGCTTGTCCCGTGCTTCACGGCGGCGCAAAAAAAGCGGGTCCGCCAGCGGACCCGCCCTTATGCGTACTTGAAAGCATCAATAGCGCAGCGGCTCCTTGGCCGTCACGCGCTTGACGAGGAGGAAAATCAAAAGGCCGACCGCGAGGAACAGCAGGATCGAGCCGATTGCCCACAGCAGGCCGTACTGCTCGGCAAGTAGCGTGTCGAACCCGTGGTTTATGTACCAGTTGTTGACGCGGTAAGAGATCGTGCCGAACACGAGCGGGCCTACGAAAGTCGAGGTGCGGCCGGCGACGGACAAAAACCCGTAGAACTCCGTGGTTTTGTCGGCCGGCGCAAGCTGGCTGACCATGGAGCGGCTGACCGCCTGCGCGCCGGAGAGCGAGAAGCCCGCAAAGAAGCCCACGATATAGAAGCCCACGATCGTCTTGACGAAGAACAGCGCGGTAATCGCTGCGATCAGTATCAAAAGCGAGAGGATGATGGCGTCCTTGCTGCTGAGCTTGTCCGAGATGCGGCCAAACAGCAGCGCGCCGATTGCGCCCGCGATCTGGATCACGATCACGAACAGGATCAGCCCGATCTGGTGCATGCCGAAGAGCGTCGCGCCGA
>CAZKGE010000063.1:5475-10363 GCA_964552065.1 uncultured Oscillospiraceae bacterium
TTGGCGGCAAAGTCCATCAGCATCATGATGCCATCGTTGTAGATCAGGAATGCGACGGTAGACTTGATGAACTCGCGGTAACTCTTGATGGAGCGGAACGTCTGCAGCAGCCGGCCGAACACGACGCCGACCTTGCCCTTTTCCAGCGGCTTCTGCTCTTCGGCCCGAACCTCCTTGACCCAGAGAAACGCGGGGATCGACGAGACCAGATAGAACACGGCGGTGATCAAAAACGCATACGGGATCACCTGGTTGCCGATGAGCTGGATCGGGACGAGCACGACCAAGAGGGCCGCAATGCCGCCAAGCATGCCGACCGCCCAGCCCTTGCCCGAAACCGAGCCGATCGTCTCCGGCGTGGACACGGACGTCAGCAGCGCGTCGTAGAACACCTGCGCCGCGCGATAGCCGATCTCCGCCAGGATGAAGAACAGCATGCCGAGAAAGACGTCGCCCTGCCGCACGAAGAACAGCAGCGCGGTAAAGATCACCGAAAGGCCGGTGAATAGAAACAAGAATTTCTTCTTGGCTTTGGAATAATCCGCGATCGTGCCGAGCACCGGCGAAGCGACCGCCACGAGGACAGCCGCGATGCCGACCGAGATGGCCCAGAGCCGCGTCCCCTCCGCGCCGCCGACCACCACGTTTTTAAAGTACGCCGAGTACACCGCAAGGAGAATGACGGACGCGTAGGCGGAGTTGCCAAAGTCATAGAAATACCAGGACCAACGCGGTCTTTTGGCCGTTTTACCGTCGTTTTGATTCATATAATTACTCCTAATATCACCGTATCGATCTATCTATATCGAGCGGCGCGTTCCCCAAAAGGGCGCACCGGTCATCTTCACAGAAAACTGACAACACAGTATGTGCGAATATCTAGTAATTGTAATTTTTATCATTGTACCGCTCGCCGCCCCGGATGGCAACCTTTGCGGAAAAAATTTTTGCGTTGAAAGCCCGGCGCCTGGGCAGTGCGGCGGGGGATTACCACCGGTTCACACCCGTTTGCGCCGCGGCGGGATCGCGAAATATCGTCTTACTCATGTGACTTTTCCGAGAAATTTCGACAAATACTAGTAAATTCTGCCGAAATATGGTATTGTTTTCGCAAACTAGGGATATAATACCATTTTGGCCTGCAACGCGGTGCGCGCGGCAGTATCCGAGGGCCGCGCGGCCTGGAGGGGCATTCGGCGAGTCAGGCGGAAAAAAATAATTTTTGAGGCCATGCGCCGCGTCGCGTAGGCAAAGCGACGGCGCGATTCCGGCGCCATGGCAAAGGGGCATATTCGCCTTTCGAGATTACATGGTAATAGTTTGGGGGTCACATGATCAGGAATAAACGGACAAGAAGAATATTGCTGGCGCTGCTGATGGCGGGCGTCATTGCGTTGCAGCCGGCTCTGCCCTGGAGCGCCGCAAGCGCGGACTCCCGCGGGCAGATCGCGCGGACCGTGGCGTTCGACGCCGCGGAGAATACGCCGGACGCGTCGGTACCCACACCGGACTCGTCCGCGACGCTGACGCCGGACCCGTCCGCGCCGCCGACGCCGGACCCGAGCGCCGACCCGACTGAAACGCCGGCTTCGGACCCGTCTGCCGAGCCGTCCGAGGACCCGGCCCTCAGCCCGTCCGCGGACCCGACCGAGACGCCGGCGGCCGAGGAGCTTCCGATGCTGTTTGACGCGCTGGACGCCACCGGCACGACGTACGACCTTGAGACCATCGCCAGGAGCATATCGCTTTCGATTGAGGTCAACGGCGTCCCATACGCGCCGGGCACGGCGATTGCGCGCAACAGCGCGATCAAGCTCGTGCTGATCTACCGGCTGCAGAACGAGGGCGGCTCCAACGACCTGACCTCGCTGGACACGCTGCGCTATGTTTTTCCGTCGGAACTCAACATGACCGACGTCAGCGGCGAGATATACGACGGAGCGGTCGCGGCCGGCACGTTCCGAATTTCCAGCGACGTTTTAACGATGCAGCTGTACCAGGCGTATCTTGACGCGAACGGCACCAGCGAGATGAAGGGTACGCTGCGCCTCAACGGTTCGTTCGACCTCGCGGAAATTGCGGACGGCAACGAGCACATCATCACGTTCCCCGGGTCGGGCACGATCACGGTCACGTTCGAGCCGCCCAAGGTGACGGCGAAAAAGACGCAGAGCTACAGCTCCTCGTCCAACGAGGTGACCTATTCGGTGCAGGTCACGGCCGACGCGGACGTGACAAACGTGGAGATTGTCGATACGTTCGGAGGCAACCTGACGTTTGTGGCGGGATCTGTGTCGAAACCGGAGGTAACGGTCGCTGTCGACCCCGTAAACCCGCAGATCGTGACGTTCACGGTGCCCTCCGCCGGGCCGTCCAGCTCCTTTACATTCACGTACAAGGGCAGGATTGCCGACGCGGTGTATCAACAGAACGGCGCGACGGTCACCGACGGCCTCAAGAACACAATTACGTGGTATGAGTCGGCGGGCGTGCCCAAGACCAGCAGCGTCACGACCAACATCTCAAAAACCTGGGTCGACAAGACATCCTCCTGGGCCAACGAGTCCACGGGCCTGATCACCTGGACGGTCGTGGTCAACGACAACTATCCGCTCAACATGAACGGCATCACGATCACCGATACGTTCACAAACAACCAGGCGATCGTGGGCTCCGTCAATGTGACGGGCAGTGTGAGCGGCGCGCTCGGGACCGCGACGCTGACGGCGAACGGGTTTACGTACCTGATTACGAGCACGACCCCGCAGAGGTATACGTTTACATACCAGACCCAGATCAACGCCAACTACCTGACCGACCCGGGCTCGTTCACGTTCTCGAACACGGCCGGTTTCACCGCCTGGGACAAGACCTACTCGGACGACTCCAACCGGACGCGCACGAACGGCCTTACGGGCGTGGACCTGCTGGACAAGTCCGTGTCCAACGTGGACACGGTCAATTATACGGCGGACTGGAGAATTACGGTCCACACGTCGTTGGGCGGGGCCTCCGTCCCCAAGACGCTTGTCGACAGGCTGTCGCCGCGCACCAACCGCGCGTCCTGGGTGCTGAAGGAGACGCTCAGCGTCAAATACGCCGACGGCACGGACCTGGCCAGCGGCGCGTACAGCGTTGCCTGGATAAATTACAATTCACCCAACGAGGCCTATGCTTCCGGGTTTACGATTACGTTCGACAGCACGAAGCTCGACACGGCCAAGGACATCGTCGTGACCTACCGCTCCCAGCACGCCGGGGCAAACGTGATCGACTCGACGCAGACATATTCCAACGCCGCCGTCTACACCTATACCTACGGCAACCAGGACTTTACCGCAAACGACAGCGCGAACTGGACGCTGGACACGCGCGGCCCGCTCAGCAAGAGCGCCGGCTCGTTCCGGCGGCTGGACGGCGGCGACTATGTGATCGACTGGACGATCATCGTCAACCGTGACAACAACGGCGACAATGTGGGCGACCGAGATTACACGGGCGCGGTCACCGTCGTGGACACGCTGCCGGCGGGGCTCAGCTACCTCACCGGCTCGGCGTCCGCGTCCTATAGGAACGGTTCGACGACCAATTCGATTCCGCCGGATGTGGCGGTCAGCGGCGGCAACGTCACGTTCACGCTTGCAACGGTCGGGCGGAACACGGTCACGCTGCGGTTTTCGACGCTCATCGATCCGGCGCTTCTGATCACCAACAGCAAGCTGACGTTCTCCAACAGCGCTGAGATGCGCGTGGACGGCACGCCTGTCGAGACGAAGGTTGCCGTCAAGGATGTGCAGCCCGTCGCGGTCAGCAAGACGGGCAGCCAGACCGGATTTTTGGTCGACTACAAGATCGACGTCAACAAGCTCGCGATCGATCTGTCCAACCTGTCGGACTCGCTGACACTGACGGACACGCTTAAAAGCTACATGCTGCTCTCCACGGGCAACGTGCGCGTGCGCGACGGCGTGTCCGGCGCGGTCCTCACATCGGGCGTGTCCATCAACTATAACAGCGGCACGCGCGTATTGAGCATTACGGTGCCGGACGAAAAGTACGTGATCGTCGAGTATTCCGTGCAGCTGACGGGCACGCTGAATTCACAGATTCAGGTGAGCAACACCGTCGAGCTCAGCGCGCTGTCGAACATCTCAAGCACCTATGCCAACCGCTTTGTCGTGTTGGAGTCGGACGCGAGCATCCAGGTGGAGCCGAACTCCATCCGGCTGACCAAGATCGACGCCAACGACATCACGAAGATGCTTTCCGGCGCGGAGTTTACGCTGTGGGCGATCGACCGCTCGACCGGCCAGCGCGTTACGCCCGGCGTCACGAAGACTACGAACGCAAGCGGCGTGGCGCAGTTCGACGCGCTGGACTACGACCAGCTCTACGTGATCGAGGAAACGAAGGCGCCGAACGGCTACGCGATCAGCTTCGCGTCGCATTATTTCGCCATCCCCGGCGAGGACGAGACCGATTGGGCGGCCTTCCTTGCGGCAATCACCCAGGTATTCCACGAGGAGTTTGCCTACGAGGGCGGCCAGGTCCAGGTGACGGACGCGAAGACCCAAGTCGAGATCAGCAAGGTCGCGGTCACGGGCGGGCCGGAGCTGCCGGGCGCAAGCCTCAGGATCATGGACGGCGGCACGGTCGTCGACTCCTGGGTGTCCGGCACCGCGCCGCACGTGCTCGAGGGCGTGCTCGTCGGCGGCAAGACCTATACGCTTGTGGAGGAGTCCGCGCCGGACGGGTATGTCGTGGCGGCGAGCATCCAGTTCACCGTCAGCACGGGCGGCACCGTCGACCGCGTGGAGATGGTGGATGAGGCCGCGCGCGTGACGATCAGCAAGGTCGCCATCACGGGCGGGCCGGAGCTGCCGGGCGC